>CALFVI010000062.1 GCA_937928775.1 uncultured Elioraea sp.
ACCAGCCTCATGCCGTTCGCCCCTGGCGCAGCGCGGCGGTTGCTTCGGCATCGACCGACCCGTCCGGCAGCACCACCACACCGCAAGCGTTGCGCACCGCCTCCCGACTTGCGTAGCCGAGACGCACGTCGCGCGCCACACGCGCGGGATCGCGCCGGAACGGATCGCCCCAGCCGCCGCCCCCCGGCGTCTCCAGCCTGAGCCGTTGCCCGCGCGCAAGCCTGAGCCCGAACGCCTTCGAGACCATGGGCGAAGATCGCCAGCCCTGCTCCGTCGCCCAGGCGAAACGGTTCGCCGCGGCCGGCCCCACCGCCAGCAACACCAAAAGGTGGGAAGAGCCCCCGTTCGCCGAGCAGGAAGGCGTCCGCACCCCCTTCATCTTCGATCGCAATCTCGTAGATGGCACCAAGTCCACCCCGATGCGTGCCTGTGCCCGCACTGGCAGGACACAGAGCCCATTGCGTGAAGCGGACGGGGTAGGAGGCCTCGAGAATCTCCAGAGGAGGCATGGTGGCGGTGCTGATCGGGTTATTGCCGTGGTTGAGCCCATCACCCTCGGGTGTGGCGCCGAGCCCGCCACCGAAAAAGCAGAACATCACCCACCGCGACGCGTCCGCCCGGCGGCCTGAGATGGACAGCGCGTTGATGGTGGCGAAGGGGCCAGCGATGGCGCGGTCGGGTGCCGCTTCGGCGAAGGCGCGGAAGATGACGTCAATCACGCGCAGGATGGTCTCGGTGTAGCCGGCGACGGGCCGCGGTGCTTCGGCGGCAAGGATCGAACCGTCCGGAATGGTGATGGTGATCGGCGCGAGGCAACCGCCGTTCGCCGGCACTTCGGGGAAGAGATGCTTCAGCGCGACGTAGCAGGCAGCGATCGCGGTCGGTCGGCTGATGTTCAGCGGCCCCGCACAGGCGGCGGCCGTGCCGGAGAAGTCGAGCTCGGCGCGCTCACCCGAAATGGTGAGGCGAAGCCGGATCGGCAGCGGCGCGGCGTCGATGCCGTCGTTGTCGAGGAAGTCCTGCGCCACATAGTGACCGTCGGGCAGGCGCCCAAGCGCCTCGCGCATCATCGCTTCAGCCCGCGCGGTGAGGGCGGCGAGCGCGGCGGAGACCGTCTCCTCCCCCGCCTCGTCGAGCAGGGCCGAGAGCCTCCGTTCGCCGACATCGAGCGCATTGAGCTGACCGTTGAGGTCGCCCCAGTTGGCGTGCGGCGTGCGCGTGTTCGCCTGCAGGATGGTGAGCACGTCGTCGTCCAGCACGCCATGGCGCGCCAGCACCACGGGCGGGATGCGCACACCCTCCTGGTGCGCTTCGGTTGCCTGCGGGTTGTAGCCGCCAGGCACCGCACCGCCGAGGTCGAGCCAGTGTGCGACGGAAGCAAGCCAGCAGAACAGGCGCCCCTGCCGAAAGACGGGTCGGACGAGGCGCATGTCATTCAGGTGCGTGCCGCCGAGATAGGGGTCGTTGAAGGCCCAGGTCTCGCCTGCACGCGGCCCGCCGCGGCTTGCTGCCTGGTCGATCACCGCACGCACGGCGAAGGCGGTGGCGCCGACGAAGATGGGCAGGCCTGATGAGCCCTGCACAAGCGTCGCACCCGTCTCGGCGTGATAGAGACCGTGCGAGAGGTCGCGCGCCTCGGCGATGATCGGGTTGAAGGCGGAACGAGCCAACGTCGCATCCATTTCGTCCGCGATCTGTTCGAGCCTGCCCTTGAGCACGGCGAGCGTAACGGGATCGAGCGTGGTCATCCTTCAGAGGCCGAGATAGGCGGAAGCGAGAGCGGGGTCGGCGGCGAGCGCGCCGGCAGGGCCCTCCATCACCACCGTGCCGTTCTCCAGCACGTAGGCGCGCGTGGCGAGAGCAAGCGACTGCACCACGTTCTGTTCGACGAGGAGCACGGCGAGGCCGTCAGCAGCGATGCGGGCGATCAGGCCGAACATCTCCTCCACCAACAGGGGGGAGAGGCCGAGCGAGGGTTCGTCGAGCACGAGAAGGCGCGGTTCGGCCATCAGCCCGCGCCCAATCGCCAGCATCTGCTGTTCGCCGCCCGAAAGCGTGCCGGCGAACTGGCGGCTGCGTTCGGCAAGACGGGGAAAGATGGCGAAGATGCGGTCGAGATTGGCGGCGCGTCGTTGCCGCCCGCGCGCATAGGCGCCGAGCAGGAGGTTCTCGCGCACCGAGAGATTGGGGAAGATGCGCCTCCCCTCCGGAACATGGATCAGGCCGCGGCGCACGATGTCGCATGGAGCAAGGCGGTCGATGCGTTCGCCGAGGAAGCGGATGGTGCCGCTCGATGCGCGCACGAGGCCGGAGAGGGTGCGGTTCAGCGTTGTCTTGCCCACACCGTTGGTGCCGAGCACGGCGACGATCTCCCCCTCAGCGACGCTGAGCGACACGCCGCGCAGCACCGGCGCCCCGCCGTAGCCGGCGACGAGATCACGCACCGCAAGCAGGGGCTCAAGCATGGCCAGAGGCGCCCGAACCCAGGCGCTGCGCCGCGCCATGGCCGAGATAGGCCTCGATCACGCGCGGGTCGCGCGCGATCTCTGCCGGCGTTCCCTGTGCAAGAAGGCGCCCCTGAGCCAGCACATGCACATGCTCGCACAGGCTCATCACCGCCTGCATCACGTGCTCCACCATCAGGATGGTCACCCCCTCGTCGCGGATTGCGCGGATGATCGGCAACACATCGCGCAGTTCGGACGGGTTAAGCCCTGCCAGCACCTCGTCCAGCAGCAGAAGACGCGGCCGTGTCGCCAGGGCACGGGCGAGTTCAAGCCGCTTGCGGCCGGCGACCGTGAGTGCGGCCGCGGGGAGGTGAAGCAGCCGGTCGAGACCAACGCGACAAGCGACGCGATCAGCCTCCGCGAGAGCATCGGCGCGGTCGCGGTGGCGGAGATAGGCGCCGACCGCGATGTTTTCGCGCACAGAAAGCCCCGCAAAGGGCTGCACAATCTGGAAGGTGCGGGCGATGCCGCGGCGAGCGCGCACATGCACAGGCTCGCGCGTGACATCGGCGCCCGCAAAGACGATGCGGCCTTGTTGTGGCGCGAGGAAGCCGGAGACGACCGCGAACAGCGTGGTCTTGCCTGCCCCGTTCGGCCCGATCAGGCCAGTGATGGTGCTCTCAGCAACGGTAAAGGAGGCGCGGTCGACCGCGACCAGGCCGCCGAAGCGCACCGTGACGTTCTCGACGGTCAGGAGCGTGCCCATCGCAGCCCAAAGCGGAGGCGGGAGAGAAGGCCGAGAATTCCCCGCGGCGCGAAAGCGACGCAGAGGATGAGCAGCACGCCGAACAGGACAAGATCGACCCCCGGCACGGCACCACCCGTGAGAGTGCCAATCCAGGCCTTCGTCAGCTCGCCAAGCCCGAGCAGCACCAATGCTCCGAGAACAGGGCCGAACACCGTGCCCGCACCGCCGATCACAGGCGCAAGCAGAGCCTCGACCGAAATCCATGGCCCATAGGCGATGGCCGCATCGAGATAGAGGAACTTCTGCGCGTAGAGGCAGCCAGCAGCCGCGGTGATCGCGGCGGAGAGGGTGATGGCGGCGACCTTCACCGCGACCGTGTCGACGCCCAGGGCGCACGCGGCGTCCTCATTCTCCCGCACAGCAACAAGCCAGGCGCCGAAACGGCAGCGTTCCATAGCGCGCACGAGGAGCAGCGCACCGACCAGGAAACCGAGGGCCACCCAGTAGAACACGCGCCGGTCGGCGAACTGGAAGTGCCAGGGGTCGATGCGCAAACGGATCAGGATGCCGGCCGCGCCCCCGGTCATGGGCAGCACGTTGGCGAGGATGCGCAACACTTCGGCGAAGGCCAGCGTGACGAGGGCGAAATAGGAACCGCGCAAGCGCGCACGGAAGGCAAGCACGCCGATGACCCGACCAACGGCCGCCCCAAGCGCGATCGCGATCGGCAGCGCAGCCCAGGCGTTCAGCCCCGCGCGCTCCTGCAGGATCGCCATCCCGTAGGCACCCGTGCCGAAGAAGGCGGCGTGGCCAAAGCTGAACTGCCCGCCATAGCCGCCGAGCAGGTTCCACCCCGTGGCTGCCACAGCAACGATTAGCAGGAAGATGAGAAAGTTGAGAAGCACATTGGACTCGGTGGCGAGCGGCAGGGCGCCCAACGCCGCGCCGAGCGCAAGCACCGAGCCGTACGCAGAGGCCTTGCTCACGCCTTCGCTCCGAACAGACCCGTCGGGCGCACGAGCAGAACGAGGATAAAGATGAGGAAGATGCCGATCTGGCCGAGGCTCTCGCCCATGAACAGGCCGGAGAAGCTCTCCACCACGCCAATGACCAAGCCGCCAAGGAGAGCGCCGGGGATGGACCCCATGCCGCCGAGCACGACGATGGTAAAGGCGACGAGGACGAAAGCGTTGCCCACGCGCGGATTGACCAGATAGGTCGGCATCAGCAGCGAGGCGGCGACCGCGAGGCACGCCGCGCCCAGCCCGAAGGTGACGGCATAGATGCGCGCGACGTCAATGCCGCAGAGCTCCGCCCCCATCTTCTCCTTCGCCACCGCGCGAATCGCCGCCCCGGTGCGCGAGCGGGCGAGGAAGAGCCAAAGAAGGACCACCACCGCAAGCACCACCGCCACCGCAAGCACGCGCGGCAAGGAGAGGAACAGGCCTCCGACCTCAACGACCGAGAAGGCGTAAGCGACGTCGATGGAGCGGGTGTCGGACCGGAAGACAGCAAGCAGCGCGTTCTCGATGATGATGGCAAGGCCCAGGGTGATGAGCAGGATGTTGCCATCATCGCCATGGCTCGCCGGGCCGATGATGAGCCGCTGCACGGCATAGCCGAGGACGAAGAAGCAAACCGTGAGCGGCAGCAGCGCGAGATAGGGATCGACCCCCCAAGCGGCGTGCAGAACGTAGACCGCGAACATCGCGGCGGTGAGGATCGCGCCATGAGCGAAGTTGATGATGTGCAGCACGCCGTAGACGAGCGTGAGGCCGACCGCGATCAGGGCATAGATCGCGCCCGTCATCACCCCGTTCAGCAAGGCAGCGAGAAGGATCTCGGGCGACTGCATCGCGCGGGCAAGGCGGGCCCACTCGCCCGCCCCGATGACGGCGTCTCAGACCGCCGGGAAGATCGGGTTCGCGTTGGCGAATTCGCGCGGGAAGATCACCTTGATGTCGCGATCCTGCACTTGGGTGTTCACCGGCGCGGCCCCCTGGTTCTGGCCGTTGACGAAGCGTGTAGGCCCGTAGGGCATGATATGATCCTCGAAGGTTGAGGCAGCGAGCGCCTCGATGATCCGGGTGCGATCGGTGCTGCCGGCGCGCTCGATCGCATCCGCCACCAGCCGCACGCACGAGTAGTTGAGCGGAATGTTGTAGAGCCGGAACCGGCCTGTCGCCTCGGCCTTCGCCCTGACCTCCGCGGTCTTGGGCTTGCGCGGATCGGCCCAATGGTTGCAGTCCATGATCAGGTTGGCAGCTTCGGGGAACTCGCGCACAAAGCGGAAGTTGGACGCCGCGCCGTTCAGCACGGCGTAGGTCGCTTTCGGCCTGATCCTCTGCTGCTGCATGGTGCGCGCGAGCAGAACGAACTCGGAATAGTACGATGAAGGGATGAGCACGTCGGGGTTGAGGGCGCGGATGCGCAAGGCGACGTTCGACATGTCGCGCGACGGCGTGGGGTGAGAGATCTTCTCCAAGACCTGGAAGCCTCGCTCAGGCAGCTGCGCATTCAATAGCCGCGCCAGTCCAGATCCGAACAACCCGTCCTCGTGCACGATCACCACCGTGCGGGCTGGCCGCCCCGCGGCCTCGTTGATCGCGACCAGGTTGTCGAGGGCGGCTTTCGTCACGGTGCCGAAACCAGGACCGAAGCGGAAGGTGTTGCGCAGGCCGCGCTGCACAATCTGATCCGACACGCCGACATCGACGACATAGGGGATATCATAGCGGGCCGCCGCCTGGCTCGCGGCGAGCGCGATCGGGGACGCGAAGCCGCCGACGATCGCCACCACGCCTTCCGCCTGCATCCGCTCCACCTCGGCCACACCGCCTTCGGGGTTGGAGCGCGCATCGCCGAACACCATCGCAAGCCGCGCCCCGCCGAGCGACTTGATGCCGCCCGCGGCGTTGATCTCCTCGATCGCGATCTCGGCGCCGAGCCGGCCGTGCTCTCCGTCCTGAGCAAGCGCGCCGGTGACAGGCTGCAGGATGCCGATCTTCACCGGTGCGACCTGGCCGCGTACATGCGGTGCAGCGAGCGGCGAAGCGGCGGCGGCGGCGGCAGAAGCCAGAAGCGTGCGTCGGCCGAGGCGGGCGGATGGGGTCATCGTTTCGTCTCCCTTCGTTCGGTGCATGATCTACGCCTGCCCGGCACGCGCCGGAAGCCCCCGCAACGCGACCTCGGCCGCGATGAGGTCGAGGGCGGCGAAGCCGACGGACTTGAACACCGTGACGTCCTCCGCCGCCCGAACGGGTGGTGCGGAGACGAGGCCGGCGAGGTCGGCCTCGAGTGCGGCAGGCGCGATCAGCCCGGCAGCGATCGCCTGCACCACCTCGCCGCCCTTCGCGAGGACGGAGTCGCGGTCGTCGGCGAACAGCCGCGCCCGGGCGAGAAGGGCGGGTTCCGCCTCGGCCATGGCGGGCGTGAAGGCGCCGATCAGGCCGAGATGCATGCCGGGGCGGATGGCGGCGGCGCGGAGGAAGGGCTCTGTCGCCGTCGTGGCGGCCGCCACGATGTCCGCCTGCGCCAGCGCCGCCTCGAGGTCGGCAGCTCGGTCGGCTGGCAGCGCTTCGGCGGCGAGAGCGGCGGCGAGAGCGCGCGCCTTGGTCTCGTTGCGACCCCAGATCAGAATACGCGCAAGCGCGGGGAGGAGCGCGGCGTGGGCGCGGACAAGTTCGGGGGCAAGCGCGCCGGTGCCGCAGACGAGCAAGGTGCGCGCTCCGGGGCGGGCGAGAAGCAGCGCGGCAAGCGCAGCCGCGGCGGCGGTGCGACGCACGGTCAGCACGGTGCCGTCGAGGAGCGCGAGCAGCCGGCCGTCCGCGTGGTCGAAGGCGGCGTAGGCGGCGGCGACTGCCGGCGCACCGCGCGCCGCATTGCCAGGATAGACGGTGACCAGCTTCACCCCAAGCAAGGCCCCGTCGCGCCAGGCCGGCATGAGCAGGAGCGCATCCCCCTGCCCTGTCGGGTCAAGGTGGGTGCGCGGCGGCGATACCACCCCGCGCAGGCCGCGTCTGAGCGCGTCGGCGAGCAAAGGGTAGGGGGTGAGGCGGGCGAGCTCTGCCCCGTCGATCACACGCATGCGCCAATCCTCCGCCCAGGCTTCCGCTGCGTCCAGCCCCGGGCCAGGATCGGCGCATGAGCGAACGGGTCGACATTGCGATCGTCGGCGGGGCGGCGGTTGGCGCCTCCACCGCCTGGCACCTCGCCTGCTGGTACGGGGCGGGGGCGCGCATCGTGGTGATCGAGAAGGACCCCGCCTACGCGCGCGCCGCCACCGCTCTCTCCGCCTCCTCGATTCGCCGCCAGTTCTCGGCCGCAATCAATGTCCGCATCTCCGGCTACGGGGTGGCGCTTCTGCGCGCCGCGCCGCGCCTCCTCGGCTTCGACCCGACCTTCCGCGAGGGAGGCTACCTGTTCCTCGCCACCGAGGCAGGTCGCGCCGCACTCGCTGCCAACCATGCGACCGCCACGGAGGAGGGGGCGGACATTCTCTGGCTCGAGCCGGCGGAACTCGCGGCGCGCTTCCCGTGGCTGAACACGAAGGGGATCGCTGCCGGAACGTTCGGGCGCACGGGCGAGGGCTGGTTCGACGGCCTTGGCCTCGCGCAGGCCATGCGGGCGAAAAGCCGCGACGCAGGGGTGGCGTGGCGGACGGGAGAGGTGGCGGCGATCGCGACGGAAGGAGACCGCGTGCGCGGCCTCGTGCTCGCCGATGGCACGCGGATCGACGCCGACCGGGTCATCGTCTGCGCCGGCTGCGACACGCCCACCCTGCTCGCTCCCTTCCTCGAGCTTCCCGTGCGGCGGCGCAAGCGCATGATCTTCTTCCTCCGCTGCGCCGACCCCTTGCCCGGCCTGCCGCTCGTGATCGACCCATCAGGCGCCTACATCCGTCCCGAAGGAGAGGGGTTTATCTGCGGCGCCTCACCGCCGGCTGAGGAGGATCCGGACGTCGCGGCGGAGGATTTCGACCTGAGCGACGGCTTTTTCGAGGAGAGGGTCTGGGCCCCGCTTGCAGCGCGACTGCCCGCGCTCGAGCGCATCAG
Source organism: uncultured Elioraea sp. (assembly GCA_937928775.1). GTDB lineage: Bacteria > Pseudomonadota > Alphaproteobacteria > Acetobacterales > Acetobacteraceae > Elioraea. The sequence goes on from CALFVI010000062.1 coordinate 8,250, forward strand.
GCTCGACCGCGCCTGGGCCGGCCATTACGATGTCAACACGTTCGACCACAACGCCCTGCTCGGGCCCATCCCCGGCATCGCCGGCCTGTTCGCCGCCTGTGGCTTCTCCGGGCACGGGCTGCAGCAGGCGCCGGCAGTGGGGCGCGGGCTTGCCGAGCTCGCGCTCTGGGGGCGGTATGTGGCCATGGACCTCTCGCCTCTGGGCTTCGCGCGGCTTGCGCACGGGCAGCGCGTGGAGGAGCGCGCCATCATCTGAGCAAGGCGTCAAACGATCTGGTTGATCAGCGGCTCGCCGCGGCGAAGCCGCGCCAGGTTTTCAACGAGGAGGTCGATCACCCCATCCTCGTAGCCGCGGAACTCTCCCGCGCAGTGCGGGGTGATCAGCACGTTCGGCATGGCCCAGAGCGGGTGTTCGGCCGGCAGCGGCTCCTCGGCGAAGACGTCGAGCGCGGCCCAAGCCAGAGGCCCAGAGCGCAGCGCGTCGATCAAAGCGGCCTCATCCACCACCCGCCCGCGCGCGAGGTTGATGAGGCCTGCGCCGGGCCTGAGGGCGCGCAACGCCGCCTCGCCGACAAGCCCTGTGGTTTCGGGCGTGAGCGCGCAGGTCAGCGCGACGATGTCCGCCTTGCCCCAGAGGTTAGGGAGGGCGGAGAAGGCGTGCATCTCATCGGCATGCTCGCCGCCCGCGCCCGGGTCGCGGCGCACGCCGATCACCCGCATGCCGAAAGCCCGCGCCAAGGCCCCGAGGCGTGACCCGATGCGACCGTAGCCGATGACGAGCAGGGTCCTTCCGGTCAGCGTGTCCTCGCGCAGGGCGGGGTCGGGGCTCATGCCGCGCCAGTGGCGGCGGTCCTGGTTGCGGATCGCTTCCGGCAGGCGGCGGGCGATGGCGAGCAGCATCGCCATGCCGTGCTGGGCCACCGCCTCCGCGTTGACGCCCTGCGCGGAGGCAAGACGGATGCCGCGCGCGGCAAGAGTGGCGCAGTCGAACTGTTCCGTTCCCGCACTGATCGACTGGATGTAGCGAAGACGCGGCGCGCGGGCGGCGAACGCGTTGCGCCAGAAGCCCGACACCACCAGCACGTCGAGATCGGGCAGAAGCCGCTCGAGCTCCTCGCGCGTGCGCGCGGCAACGAAGCGCAGCCCAGTGCGCCGGGCTGCGAAACACTCGTCGAGCCGGTAGGCGCCATGGGCGAGGACGATCAGCGGATCGTCGGGAAGCGACACGGGGCATGTCTCCTGGGGCAGGGGTGGCGGAACAGGTCAGCCGACGGTTTGCGGGGCGCGGAGCGCGGCGAGACTCGCCTGCGCGAGGGCAAAGACCCGCTCGGCGAGGCGGGCCGCCTCAGCAGCGCGCCCTGCCCGCGCCTCCTCCTCCAAAGCGGCGACGGCGCGGGCGAGCGCGGCCGCCCCGAAGGCGCCAGCGGAACTCTTCAGCGCGTGCGCGATGCGAGCCAGGGTGTCGAGATCATTTCCCGCCAGCGCCTGCGCGATGTTGGCGATTCGCGCTTCCGTCTCCTCCGCAAACAGGGCAAGGAGCTTGGGCAGCCGCGCTGGTTCGACCGAGTCGCGCAGATCGGCGAGCACGGCGCGATCGATCAGCGGATC
>CALFVI010000063.1 GCA_937928775.1 uncultured Elioraea sp.
CTTCTGCCAGTAGGTGAGGCCCAAGGCGTCGGCAGCTTCATATTGTCCCTTCGGGATCGCTTGCAGCCCGCCGCGCACCACCTCAGCAAGATAGGCGGCCGCGAACAGGATGATCGCGATCTGCGCGCGCAGGAGCTTGTCGATGTTCATGCCTTCGGGGAGGAAGAGCGGGAACATCACCGAAGCCATGAACAGAAGCGAAATGAGCGGCACGCCGCGGATGAGCTCGATGTAGACGACGCAGAGCGCCTTCACCGCAGGCATCGAGGTCTGCCGCCGCCCAAGCGCGACCAGGATGGAGAGCGGGAAGGCGAAGGCGATGCCGAAGGTGGCGAGGATGAGGGTGATGACGAGCCCGCCCCAGCGCTCCTGCTCGACGAAGGGCAGGCCGAAGATGCCGCCCCACATCAGCACGCCGATCACGCTCAGCGCAACGAGCCAGATCAGTGCGAGCTCCTTGCGCCAGAAACGGCGCATGGCGGAAATCACGTAGAGTGCGATGAAGATGACGACGACGAGGGCAGGCCGCCACTGCTCGTCGAACGGATACAGCCCGAAGAGGATGAAGCGGTATTTCTCTCCGATCAGAGCCCAGCACGCGCCTTCGCCGCGTGCAGCGCGGCAGGCGGAGGTATCGACCTGCTGGCCTGTTCCCGGCACGTCCCAGATCGCATTCACCACCGCCCAGTTGAGGAAGGAGAGCGTCCAGGAGACGAGGAGATAGGCGAGCGCGAGCGTGACCGCGGTGGACAGCCAGGAGGAGAACAGGTTGGCGCGCAGCCAGGCGATGGGGCCGATGGCGAAGCTCGGGGGCCGCCGTTCGATGGCCGAGGCCGCGCGCAAGCTGGCAGCTTCGACGGAGGGTGGCGTCATCGATCCGATCCCGTGACGAGCATGTGCGCTCTCACCGTTCCTGCAGCGCGATGCGCGCGTTGTACCAGTTCATGAACAGGCTGATAGACAGCGAGATGGTGAGATAGACCAGCATGATAATGGCGATGCCCTCGATCGCCTGGCCAGTCTGGTTGATCGTTGTGTTCGCGATCGAGACGATGTCCTGATAGCCGATGGCGACTGCGAGTGAGGAGTTCTTAGTGATGTTGAGGTATTGGCTGGTCAGCGGCGGAATGATCACGCGCAGCGCCTGTGGCAGAATGACGAGGCGGAGCTGTTGGCCGCGAGTGAGGCCAAGCGCGGCGGCTGCCTCCCACTGCCCTTGATGGACGGCGAGGATACCGGCGCGCACAATCTCGGCGATGAAGGCCGCGGTGTAGAGGACGAGGCCGAACAGAAGAGCGGCAAACTCGGGCGTGATTGTGCCACCGCCGCGGAAGTTGAAGCCCCTCAGCACCGGGCGATCCACAGTGAAGGGCGCGCCCATCGCCCACCATACGCCAAGGGGAAGCCCGATCAGCATCACCATGGCCCAGGGCCAGAGGCGAGGCCGCATACCGGTCGCCATCTGCCTTGCGGTGAACAGGCGTGACAATCCGAAGGTCGCGAGCGCGCCAACAGCGAAGGCGAAAAGCGCCGCGCTGTGTGCCTCCTGCCATTCGATCCAGGGGAACTTGATGCCGCGGTTGGAGAGATAGACCGACCCGAACAGGTTAAGCGCCTGGCGCGGCCCCGGCAGACCCTGCAGTAGCGCGTACCAGAACAGGAGCTGCAAGAGCAGCGGCAGGTCGCGCAGCACCTCGACATAGACGGCGGCGCATTTCGCGACCAGCCAGTTCTTCGACAGTCGCGCGATGCCGATGATGGTTCCGAGGATGGTGGCGAGGATGGCACCAATGATCGCCACACGGAGAGTGTTGAGCAGGCCGACGGTGAGGGCGCGCAAATACGTGTCGGCTGGCGAGTAGGGAATCAGGCTCTCGCCGATCGGCAGCCCAGCCTCGCGGCCGAGAAAGCCGAAGCCGGTGGCGATCTTGCGCACCTCGAGGTTGCGCACGGTGTTTTCGACCAGCCACCAGACGCCAAGCCCGACCAAGCCCAGGATGACCAGCTGCCAAAAGAGGGCGCGCACGGTTGGGTCGCGCCAGGAGAGCGCGAAACCGCGTCGTGGCGGGGCGCGACGGGAACGGGGAGCGGTAGTGATTGGCGTCTGCATCGGCGTCGGGTGCGAATCGGAGCGGCAGGCAGAGCGCGTGCTCTCTGCCCGCCACCTGCCTCGTCAGCGGATAGGCGTGGTGTACATCAGCCCACCTTTCGTCCAGAGCGCGTTGATGCCCCGCGGCGCGCCCAGAGGCGTGACGTTGCGCTCCCATCTTCCTGCGAAGTTCCCCACTTGCTTGATCATGTTGCTGGCCTAGCGATTGTCGAGACCTATCATCGGGGCGATGCCGCCCGTCACCCCGAGCAGGCGCTGGATGTGGGGCACCTGGCTCGTTAGCGTCTGGTCGACGTTCGCGCCGGTGACAGCGACCTCCTCAGCCGCGATCTGCCAACAGAGCGCCCAGCGCCCGATGTCGAAGAAGCGCTGAGCGCCCTTGCGCGCGACGGGGCCGAGCGGCTCCTTCGCGATACTTGCGGCCAGCATCATGTGGCGCGGATTTCCTTGGGGCTCTCGATCACCACCGGGCGGAAGCTCATCCGGTTGGTGAGGAAGTCGTCGGCGAGGTTGAGTTCCGTCGTGGTGCCCGGCTGCACGCACTCGGTCGACCCGTCGAGCTCTTTTGCTGAACTGAGGCCGCGCGGACATTTTATTACCATGCAGGCCTAGTCGTCGTAGAAGGTGATGCCGGCGAACTGCAACCCGAGCGAGGCTTCGCGCCCGAGCGTCCAGGCGGTGTTGCGATAGCGGAGATCGACCTCGCCCGACTGCAGCGCCGGCGAACGGTTCTGGCTCGTCGTCGGAATGAAGCGCACGCGGGTCGCGTTGCCGAAGATGGCGGCGGCGACGGTGCAGCAGCCGTCAGCGTCGAGCCCGCGCCAGACCCCCTGGCTGTCCGGGTTGGAGAAGCCGGCGACGCCCGTGGTTACGCCGCACACGACCTGGTCGCGGGCGCTGATCGCATCAAGCGTCGCCAAGTGTTGCGCGACAGCCCCTGCGGCGGGCAACGCGATGGCCAGTGCCAGGGCACTGGCGCGAAAGGCAGTGTGTATGCAGGCCTTGTCCCCAGTTCGTTCTTGCCTCACTGCCGTATGCCGGATTCCCGGTTGCGCTCTTTGGCTTGCCATGCCGACACCGTGAAGCAGATTTGCGCTTCGATCAATGGTCGCGGCCCATGGTTGCGGTGACCGTTCCGACGCTGGCGATGCTGCGGTAGGGTCTGGGAATGGCAGTTCTTGTTGACTTCGCGTCCGACGTGCGGCCGCAGGCTGGTGCCAGTGGTGACTTCGCGGCCCTCGCTGCGGCTGCGCGCGAGGCGGCGCGCCTTGTTTCCCGCCTGCCAGCAGAAACGCGGGCCGGCGCGCTGCGGGCGGCAGCGAGCGCGATCCGTCGTGCCGCGCCCGCCATCCTAGCGGCGAACGCGGCGGATGTCGCGGCGGCGCGCGAGGCCGGGCAAAGCAGCGCCTTCCTCGACCGCCTCGTGCTCAATGACAACCGGATCGAGGCGATGGCGGCTGGGATCGAGACGGTCGCCGCCCTGCCCGACCCTGTGGGGCGCGTGCTCGCCGAATGGGCTCGCCCCAATGGGTTGCATATCCGCCGAGTGGCGCAACCGATCGGTGTGATCGGGATGATTTTCGAAAGCCGCCCCAACGTGGCGGCGGACGCAGCGGCGATCGCGCTCAAGTCTGGCAACGCCATCATCCTGCGCGGTGGGTCGGAAAGCCTTGGCACTGTTCGCGCCATCCACGCCGCCTTCGTCGCGGGGCTTGCCGAAGCGGGGGTGGCGGAGGCTGCGGTGCAGGTCGCACCGACGGCGGACAGGGGCTTCGTCGCCGCCATGCTTGGCGGCTTGGGCCTGATCGACGTGATCATCCCCCGCGGCGGGAAGTCGCTGGTGCGCCGGGTGCAGGCCGAGGCGCGGGTGCCCGTGCTCGCCCACGCCGAAGGGCTCTGCCACACCTTCGTCCATGCTTCAGCCGATCTTTCCAAGGCGCGCGCGATTGTCGTGAACGCGAAGATGCGGCGCACCGGCATTTGTGGCGCGACCGAAACGCTGCTCGTCGATGCCGCCTGCGCCGCCACGCACCTCAACCCCATTCTCGATGATCTCGCCGCCCTCGGCTGTGCTTTTCGCGCCTGCGTGCGCGCGCGCGCTCTGCGCCCAGACCTGCCGGCGGCGACAGAGCAGGACTTCGCCACGGAGTGGCTGGATGCAATCCTCAACGTCGCGATCGTCGACGGGGTGGAGGGTGCGATCGCCCACATCCGCCGCTTCGGCTCTGAGCACACGGATGCGATCGTGGCAGAGGATCAAAATGCGATCGAAACGTTCCTAAATGGCATCGATAGCGCCATTGCCATCGCCAATGCCTCAACCCAGTTCGCCGATGGCGGCGAGTTCGGCTTCGGCGCCGAGATCGGCATCGCCACGGGCCGCATCCACGCTCGTGGGCCGATCGGCCCCGACCAACTCGTCACCTTCCGCTACCACGTACTCGGCACGGGCCAGGTTCGCGCATGAGCGCAGCGCCCCGCCGCGGCCGATCGCGCCGGCCCGCCTTGCCTGCCAAGCCGGGAGCGCCTGGGGCATGGGGGGACAGGCGGCGCGCGCGCATCGGCCTTCTCGGCGGTTCTTTCAACCCGGCGCATCAGGGGCACCGCGCGATCGCCGAGATGGCGCTGAAACGTCTCGGTCTCGATTCGGTATGGCTGCTTGTTTCGCCGGGCAATCCGCTGAAGCCCGCGCGCGGTATGGCACGGTTCGACCGCCGGCTTGCCTCGGCGCGCGAGGTTGCCGCGGGCAATGCGCGCATCCTCGCCACCGACCTCGAGGCCCGTCTCGGCACCCGCTACACGTTCGACACCCTCCGCCGCTTGCGGGTGCGTTTTCCCCGCGCGCGGTTCGTGTGGCTGATGGGAGCGGACAACCTGATCCAGATCCCGCGCTGGCAGTGCTGGCGCCGCATCTTCCGCCTTGTCCCCGTTGCGGTGTTTCCGCGCCCTGGCTTCACGCGTGCTGCTCTCGTTTCGCGCGCGGCGCGTCTGTTCCGCTCCCGCTTCGTTCCGACAGCGCGCGCAGCGGCGCTCCTCTTCGCCTCGGCTCCAGCCTGGACGCTCCTGCCCATGCGCGAGCATCCCGCTTCGGCCAGCGCGATCCGTGCGCAGAGGGCGGGGCTGTCGCGACCCCGTCGCCGTCGCGTTGTCGCTCTGCCGGAGGCGGCGCTCGATGCGCTGGTCAAGCGCATCGTCTCCCGCCTCGAGGACGACAAGGCAGAGGAGATCGTCGTGCTCGACATCGTTGGCAAGGCCGCCTTCGCCGACCGGATGGTGATCGCCTCCGGTCTGTCGGGGCGGCAGCTGAAAGCGATGGCGGAGCATCTGCTCGATCTCCTCGAGGCAGAGGGGCTTCGCGTGCGGGCTGAGGGCATGGCCGGTTCGGATTGGGTGCTGCTGGATGCGGGCGACGTCGTGATCCACCTTTTCCGCCCCGAGACGCGCGCGCATTACGCGCTCGAGAAGATGTGGGGGATGAGCCTGCCAGGCGAGGAGATCCCCCTAGGCGACGCGCGCCGGGCGTGATTCCGCCCGTTGTCGTGCTGGCGGTCGGGCGCGGCAGGGCGACCGCGGAGCAGGCTCTGTTCGACCGCTATGCCGCCCGGCTCAGGCCCGCCCCGCGGCTCATTGAGATCGCGGAGGCGCGTGGAAGCGCGGCGGAGATCCGCCGTCGTGAGGCTGAGGCGATGCTGCGGGCCGTTCCCGCCGACGTCGACCTGATCGCTCTCGACCTCGGCGGCGAGGACCTCGCCAGCGAGGCCTTCGCCGCTCGCCTCGCCCGCCTGGCCGAGGCCGGCCGAGGGGCCTTCTTCGCCATCGGCGGCGCGGAGGGGCTCGATCGCGCCGTGCTCGACCGCGCGGCCTGGGTGTTGGCCTTCGGGCGCGCCACCTGGCCGCACCTGCTCGTGCGCGCCATGCTCGCCGAACAGCTCTACCGCGCAGCGAGCCTCCTCTCTGGCCACCCTTACCACCGCGCCGGCCGGCCCTGATCGCGCCCCTCCTTCCTTTCGCCGCAGGCCTGGGCCATCTCCCGTCTTAAGCTGTCGTTTCAAACAACAGGGTCGTCACGATGCAGGAAGTCCTCACCGCGGAGGACGAAAGCGGTTCGTCTCTCCGCGCCGCCGCCGCCCGCTTCATCCTTCGCCCCGCCGTGCAGAACACGATCATGGCTCTGATCGTGCTCAACGCGGTAATTCTCGGCCTCGAGACTGCGCCCTCCATCATGAGCCGCTGGGGGGAGTGGCTGATTGGTATCGACTTCGCGCTGCTCTGCGTGTTCACGGCGGAGATCGCGGTACGTGTCTTCGCCTTCCGCACCCGCTTCTTCCGCGACCCTTGGGGCGTGTTCGATTTCCTCGTCATCGCCATCGCCTGGATGCCGGCGACCGGCCCGCTTGCTGTGCTGCGCGCTCTGCGCGTGCTGCGCGTGCTGAGGCTCATCTCGATGCTGCCCAGGCTGCGCATCGTGGTGGAGGCGATGCTGCACGCGATCCCCGGAATCGGCGCGATCGCGATGCTGCTGCTGATCCTCTACTACGTCGCTGCCGTCATCGCGACCAAGCTCTACGGCGACACCCACCCCGAGCTTTTCGGCACCATCGGCGAGAGCATGTACACCCTCTTCCAGGTGATGACGCTCGAATCCTGGTCGACCGGGGTCGCGCGGCCGGTGATGGAGGAGCACCCGCAGGCCTGGGCCTTCTTCGTGCCCTTCGTGCTGGTGGCGACCTTCGTCGTGCTCAACCTCTTCATCGGCATCATCGTCGAGAGCATTCAGACGCTGCGCAAGGCGCGCGAGCAGGACAGCGAGGCGCAGCTCGAGGCGCAGACGGAGATGCGCGCCGAGCTGCACGGCGATGCGCTGACCATTCTCAGCGAGGTGCGGGCTCTGCGCGAGGAGGTTGCGTCCCTGCGCGTCGCTCTCGCCCAGTCGCGTCGCTGAGCAGCCTGCGACAGGCGACCGCGCGCGCTTGCCCTCGCCGTCCAGGCGGGCTACGCCGAGTGCGATGAACCGCCGCCCCGTCATGCTGGTCGTGCTCGACGGCTGGGGCTGGCGCGAGGAGGAGGAGGCGAACGCCGTCCGCCTTGCGCGCACGCCAAGCTTCGATCGGCTGTGGCAGACCTGCCCGCACGCTCTGCTCGGCACCTGCGGGGCCGATGTCGGCCTGCCCGAGGGGCAGATGGGCAACTCGGAAGTAGGCCACCTCAACCTCGGCGCGGGACGCGTGGTGCTGCAGGATCTGCCGCGCATCGACGCGGCGGTGGCGGATGGCTCGATCGCAGAGCGGCCAGCGTTGCGGGACCTCGTCGCGCGCGTGCGCGCCATGGGCGGGGTGGTGCATCTGATGGGGCTCGTTTCGCCCGGCGGCGTGCACAGCCACCAGGACCATGCGGTGGCGCTGGCGCGCATACTGGCGGGGGAGGGGGTCCCGGTCGCGGTGCATGCCTGGACGGACGGGCGCGACACCCCGCCTCGGTCGGCGGCCTCGTTCCTGGCCCGGTTCGAAACCGCTCTGCCCGCGGGCGTGCGCATCGCCACCGTCTCGGGGCGCTACTACGCGATGGATCGCGACCGTCGTTGGGATCGGGTGGAGCGCGCCTGGGCGGCGATGGTGCAGGCCGAAGGCGAGAGGGCGGAGAGTGCTGTGGCGGCGATCCGGGCGGCCTACCAACGGGAGCTGTCGGACGAGTTCATCCTGCCGACCGTGATCGGCGACCACGCCGGGATGCGCGACGGCGACGCCATCCTCTCGTTCAACTTCCGTGCCGATCGCGTGCGGCAAATCCTTGCCGCCCTGCTCGACCCCGCATTCGATGCTTTCCCTCGCCCGCGCGTCCCGCGCTTTGCCGCTGCGGCGGGGATGACGCCCTATTCGGAGAAGCTCGATCGCTTCATGGCGGCGCTGTTTCCGCCCGAACCGCTGATCCATGTGCTGGGCGAGGTGGTGGCCGCCGCCGGACTCACCCAGCTTCGCCTCGCCGAGACCGAGAAGTATCCGCACGTCACCTACTTCCTAAATGGGGGGCGGGAGGCAGTGTTCCCGGGCGAGGAGAGGGTGCTGATCCCCTCACCGAAGGTGGCAACCTATGATCTGAAACCGGAGATGAGTGCGCCGGAGGTGACGGCGGCTGCGGTGGCGGCCATCCGGTCAGGTCGGTTCGACCTCATCGTGCTGAACTACGCCAACCCCGACATGGTCGGGCACACCGGCGACCTTGCGGCGGCGATCGCGGCCTGCGAGGCGGTGGATCGGGGACTGGGCGAGATTGTCGCCGCGATTGAGGAGGCGGGCGGGGTGCTGCTGGTGACGGCCGATCACGGCAACGCTGAGCTCATGCGCGACCCAAAGACGGGAGGGCCGCACACCGCGCATACGACGAACCCGGTGCCGGTGATCCTGTTCAACGGGCCCGCTGGCGCGCGGCTGCGCAATGGCCGGTTGGCCGATGTCGCGCCCACGCTGTTGGCGCTGATGGGTCTCGCCAGGCCAGCGGAGATGACAGGAAACAGCCTGCTGCACTAGGGGCGTCTGCGGCACGAGGGGGAGTCTCCTGCACGAGGGGGCGGCGAGGCCCTCGCCTGAGCGCGCAAGGACGATAGGAGGCGCGCATCGGGCGGCGTCGCTGCGGCCCGACCCCGAGCGCGCGAGGGCGATAGGGTCCCGCCCTTAGCCTTTTTTGCCCCCGGTTGCACTGCGCTCTCATTGGGTCAATGCGCGGTGGGTTTGTTCCTTCCCTGCGCGATGCGCAGCCGCCGAGCGTGTGTCACAGGTTGCCGTGCGCGCAGCACTCACCTAACCTCATGCGTAATGACAAGAACAGGGAGGAGGCAATCGCTATGGCCGAATTCCCCTTCGTCGTGCGCGCCCATGCGTGCGAGGCGTATGAGCCCGCCAACCACGTGGGAACCCGGAATCGACGGCTGATCGGTCCGGAAACTGTCGGGGCGCGCAACCTTGAAGTGGTGTTAGGTGAACTCGAGCCCGGCGGTGAGGCGCATCGACACGCGCACCCTGGCATTGAACAGGCCTGCTTCATCCTGGAAGGACAGGCGCGGGTCGAGTGCGACGGCCGCGAGGAAGAGATCGGTCCAGGGGACGCCTGCTTCTTTCCGCCCGACAAGCCGCATCGCTTCACCGTGGTTGGCGATCGACCGGTGAAGCTGTTGGTGATCTATGCGCCGCCCTATGGTGAGGACGCGCGCCGTGTCCAACTGGTGGCGGAGGCGGCGTCGTGAGAGGGGGATGCGTGTCGCGCCGGGTTGCCGCCCTTGGCTTGGCAGTTCTCCCATTCGCTCGGGCCACGTCTGCCCAGAGCTGGGTGCCGTCGCGGCCGGTCCAGGTAGTGGTGCCGTTCGCTGCCGGTTCCGGTACTGACCAGGTGGCGAGGACGCTGCAGAAGGCGATGGAAGCGATCTGGCCGCAGCGCCTCGTCATTGACAACCGTCCAGGGGCGAATGGTGCTCCTGCCGCAGCGGCGGTTGCTCGCGCGCCGGCGGATGGCCACACGCTGATGGTCACCACCAACACGCCGCATGCGGCGAACAAGGCGTTGATGAAACGCCTGGACTACGATCCCGTGCGCGATTTTACGCCGATCATGCGGCTTGGAAACTACGTCTTCTGGCTCGTCGTTGGGTCGCACTTCCCTGCGCGAAGCTTTACTGAGTTCGTGCAAGAGGTTCGTCGCCGGCCGGGGCAAGTCACCTACGCCTCCGGCAACGCCACGGGCATCGTGGGTGGTGCGACGATTGCGCGCATGCTCGGCGTTGACATGGTGCATGTGCCGTACCGTTCGACACCGCCCGCGATTATTGACGTGGTCGGCGGTCGGGTTGATGCCATGGTGGTTGACGTCGCCGCCTCGCGCGCG
>CALFVI010000064.1 GCA_937928775.1 uncultured Elioraea sp.
GGCGCCTGAGCGGGGGTGACGGTTTCGGCGGGGCGGGGGCCGGCCGGCTTCGCCCTCCTCTGGCTGCTGCTGATCGGCGCGATCCCGCTCGGCCGGCTGCTGGCCGAGGGGTTCGCCGCCTCGCCGCTTGCCGTGCTGGACCAGCCGGCGGTGGCGCGCGCGGCGCTCACCTCGCTCGCAGTGGCAGGCGGCGCGTCCATCGTCGCCGCTCTCATCGGTTCTGCCCTTGCCCATGCCCTCCTCTTGCGCGGTCCTCCGCCGGCGCGCGGCGTCCTCGTCTTCCTCTCCATCCTCCCTGTGCTCGTGCCGCCGCAGGTGATGGCGCTCGGCTGGATTCAGGCCTCGGGGCCGGCCTCGCCGCTCCTGCTCGCGCTCGGGCTGGCGCCGCCGATCGGCACACCCAACCCAGTCTACGGCCTCGGCGGCATGATCGCGCTCCTTGGCGTGCAGGGGGCGCCGCTCGTGCTGCTCAGCGTGGCTGGCACGCTGCGCCGGCTGCCGGGAGAGGTGGTGCGCGCGGCAGAGGCCCTCGGCGCCAACCCGCGCCAGGTGCTGGGGCGAGTGCTGGTGCCGCTGCTTGCCCCCGCCGTCGCCGCCGGCGCAGCGCTGGCCTGGATCGCGGCCCTCGGCAATTTCGGGGTTGGCGTGCTGTTCGGGATCCCGGCCCGGCGCATCGTCATGACGGTGCTGATCTGGCGCCGTCTTTCGCTCGGCGGGCCGGCAGCACTTGGTGAAGCAGCCGCTCTTTCCCTGCTGCTCGCGCTGATGGCCCTGCCTGCGCTTGCCGTGCAGTGGTGGGCGGCGCGGCGAAGCCCCACGCCGGCTGGAACGCCGTTCCGCCCCGTGCCGGGTGGCGGAGGGCTGGCAGCCAGCCTTGTCGTCGGGCTCTACCTAGTCGTGGTCCTCGCCGTTCCCTTCGCCGCGCTCCTTGCCGCCTCGCTCGTGCCAGCTGCGGGGGTGGAGATCTCGGCCGCGACGGCGACCCTGCGCAACTTCGCCGCCGCTCTGGCTCCCGGCGCGCACACGGCGCAGGCTATCCGGAACTCGATCCTGCTCTCGCTCACTGCCGCGGGGCTGCTCGCGGCTGCCGCCCTGCCGATCGCGCTCACCGTGCGCCGCCCCCCGGTGCGGCTTGCCTCCTCCGCCTCGGACCTCACCTACGCCCTGCCTGGCACCTGCACGGCGATCGCCGTCATCCTGGTCGTGCTCTCAGTCCCCGGCGGGATTCTGCTCTACGGCTCGCTTGCCGCGATCCTGCTCGCCTATCTCGCCCGCTTCCAGGCGCTCGCCTTGCGCCCCGTCGCCGCCGCCTCGGCACGGCTCGACCCGATGCTCGATGCGGCGGCGCGCAGCCTCGGGGCAGGCCCGCTGCAGAGGCTTGCCCGGGTGCAGGCGCCTCTGCTCGCGCCAGCCATGACCGCGGGCGCGATCCTGGTCGCGCTGACGGCGGTGAACGAGGTGACGGTCTCCTCGCTGCTGTATGGCCCGGGGTCGCAGACCCTGGGCGTGCTCGTCTTCACCCTGCAGGAGAGCGGGCAGTCGGCACAGGCGGCCGCCGTCAGCGTGCTCGCGCTGGTGCTCATGGCTGGGCTGATGGCGGCGGCAACGCTCGCCGCGCGCCGCCTGCCGCCCGGCACGCTGCCCTGGCGGCCGTGAGGGATATTAGCGAACCCGTTCCAGAATCGAGACGTAATTGGCGACCGCCACGCCGCCCATGTTGAAGATGCCGGCAAGCGTAGCGTTCGGCACCTGCATCTCGCCCGCCTCTCCCGCGAGCTGCATGGCGGCAAGCGCGTGCATCGAGACGCCTGTGGCCCCGATCGGGTGACCCTTCGCCTTCAACCCGCCCGAGGGGTTGACCGGCAGCCTGCCGCCCATCGCTGTCGTTCCGTCGAGGGCGATGCGCGCTCCCTGCCCGCGCGGCGCCAACCCCATCGCCTCGTATTCAATCAGTTCGGCAATGGTGAAGCAGTCGTGCGTCTCGACGAAGGAGAGATCATCGAGCGTGGTGCCAGCGACCTCGTGCGCCTTGGCCCAGGCGCGCGCGCAGCCCTCGAAGGCGAGAGGATCGCGCTTCGACATTGGCAGAAAGTCGTTCACCTGCACCGCGGCGCGAAAGCTGATTGCCCTCGGCATCGCCCGCGCGGTCTCCTCGTCGGCGAGCACGACCGCGGCAGCGCCATCCGAAACAAGCGAACAGTCGGTGCGTTTCAGAGGGCCGGCGACAAGGGGGTTCTTCTCCGATGGGTGACGGCAGAAGGCGAAGCCGAGATCCTTGCGCATCTGCGCATACGGGTTCGCCACACCGTGGCGGTGGTTCTTCGCCGCAATCGCGGCGAGCGCATCCGAGGCGTCGCCGTAGCGCTGAAAGTAGAGGTGCGCGATGCGGCCGAAAATGCCGGCGAAGCCTGCCTCCACCTCCCCTTCCTCCTTGCGGTAGGAGGCGGCGAGCAGACTGTCGGCGATTTGCGCCGGCGCCGCGTGAGTCATCTTCTCCGCCCCCACGACAAGGGCGATGCGCGAGCGGCCGGCAGCGATGTCGGCAAGTGCGGCGTGAATGGCGGCTGAGCCGGTCGCACAGGCGTTCTCGTGCCGCGTCGCGGGCACGAAACGAAGCTCCGGGATCGCTTGCAGCACCATCGAGGAGAAGAAATCCTGTTTGGAGAAGCCGGCGTTGAACACGCCCACATGCACCGCCCCGACATCGCGCGGGTCCACGGTGGCATGCGCCAGAGCCTCGGCCGCGACGGAGGCGATCAGCGCCTCGACGTCCGGCTCCTCACGCTTGCCAAAGGCGGAGTGCGCCCACCCGACAATCGCGACCCGCATGCCTGCCTCCTCGCTCTTTCCGCTGAGTGTCTGTTCTGCCCTGGCTGGCCCGCGCTGTCCACGCGCTTGAGGGGCTTGATGTTCCAGGGGTGGGCGCCACCATGCGCGGCTCGTCGACCGAATTGGGGGGGAACGCATGGAAAGTCGAGCGCAGCACGCGATGGCGCGGCTGATGGAGCTCTATCGTCTGATGGCGCGCATCCGGGCCTTCGAGGAGGTGGCGCTCGTCGCGCATGCTGCGGGTGAACTGCCTGGTTATCTGCACCCCTCGATCGGGCAGGAGGCGGTGGCAGCCGGCGTCTGTTCCGTTCTCCGCCGTGACGACCGGATCACCTCCACCCATCGCGGCCACGGTCATGCGCTTGCCAAGGGAGCCGACGTCAGGGGCATGATGCGCGAGCTCTTCGGCCGGGCGGGCGGGGCCTGTCGCGGCAAGGGGGGTTCGATGCACATCGCCGACTTCTCGGTCGGCATGCTTGGCGCCAACGGGGTGGTCGCCGGGGGCATCCCGATCGCTGTCGGCGCCGCCCAGGGGCTGCGCTTGCTCGGCTCGGACTCCATCGTCGCCTGCTTCTTCGGTGACGGTGCGATCAACCGTGGCCCCTTCCTTGAGGGGCTGAACTGGGCCGCGCTCTACCGCCTGCCCGTGCTTTTCGTCTGCGAGGACAACATGGTCGCCGCCTTCACCGCCGCGCGCTCCGTCACTGCCGGGCCGGGTGTGGTTGCGCGTGCGGAAAGTTTCGGAGTTGCGGCAGAAAGCGTGGACGGCAACGACGTCGAGGCGGTAGCTGAGGCTGCCCAACGGCTCATCGCCTGCGTTCGCCGCGGGGGCGGGCCGCGTCTGTTGCACGCCCGAACCTATCGCCTGCTCGGCCACACCTCGACCGACGAGGCGGCGTGGCGAGACCCAGACGAGGTCGCGCAAGCGAAGGCGAACGATCCGCTCGTGCGCGCGCGCGACCGGCTTCTCGCCGCCGGTGTGGACGGGGCGGTCCTCGACGCCGTCCTCGCCGAAGCCCGCGTCGAGATGGAGGCCGCGCGGGCGGACGCCCTGCAAGCCCCCTGGCCGGAGCCGGCTGAGGCCTGGGAGGATGTGCAGGACATCGGCGCCGAACCGGTGGAGCAGCTCTGATGGACGCCTCCCTCCTCCCCCCGACCGCGACTGTCGAGACCATCACCCTGGTCGAGGCCACGCGCCGCGCGGTCCGACAGGAAATGCGGCGCGATCCCCTCGTCTGGGTGCTCGGCGAGGACGTCGCGCGCGGCGGCATCTTCGGCCAGTACCGGGACCTGGTCGACGAGTTCGGACCAGAGCGGATCGTTTCGACACCGATCTCAGAGGCCACCATCATGGGGGCCGGGCTCGGTGCCGCGCTGGTTGGTACACGGCCCATCATCGAGATGCGCATCTTCGACTTCGCACTCTGCGCCATGGACGAGCTCGTCAACCAGATCGCGAAAATACGCTACATGTTCGGCGGCCAGGCGAAGCCTGCCGTGGTGATCCGCGCCCCGCACGGGCTGTGGCGAAGCTCCGCCGCTCAGCACAGCCAATCCCTTGAGGCCTGGTTCGCCCACCTGCCCGGGCTGGTGGTCGCCGTGCCCGCCACCCCGGCCGATGCGGCGGGGCTTCTGGTCGCCGCGATCCGCTCGGACGACCCCGTGCTGTTCTTCGACCCTAAGGCTCTGTTCGGCGCCACTGGCCCCGTGCCGCAGGAGATCGCTCCCCTGCCGTTCGGCGTCGCGCGGCACGTGCGTGAGGGCGATGATCTCACCCTTGTCTGCTGGTCGTCGATCGTTCCCGAGGGCGAACGGGCGGCCGAGGCGCTGGAGCGCGAAGGGATCGGTGTGGATCTGCTCGACCTGCGGACTCTCTGGCCCTGGGACGAGGCAGCGGTCCTCGCCTCCGCTGCGCGCACGCGGCGGCTTCTCGTCGTGCACGAGGCGGTGCGCACGGGTGGCTTCGGCGGCGAGATCGTCGCCCGCGTGGTCGAACGCCTCGGCCCCGGCGCGCTGAAGGCCGCGCGGCGTATCGGCGCGCCGCGCCTGCCCGTGCCGTTCAGCCCCCCGCTCGAGGAGGCGATGCGGGTGACGGAAGCGAAGATCGTCGCGGCGGCAAGGTCGCTGCTCGGCGCCTAGGAGTCGAGGGCAGTGAGGCCGGCGCCGGCGAAGCCGCCATCGACGGGCAAAGCCACGCCGGTGACGAAGCTCGATTGCGCCGGATCGAGCAGGAACAGGGCCGCCCCCGCCACCTCGTCGGGCCTCGCGTAGCGGCGCTGCGGCACGTGCGCAATCCAGTGCGCGCGCGTCGCCGGCGTGTGCACGCGCGCGACCAGCGGCGTCTCGATCGGCCCAGGGCAGATCGCGTTGGCCCGGATGCCCCACCGCGCGAGATCGACCGCCAGCACCTGGGTGAGGTTGATCACCGCTGCTTTCGACGCTCCGTACGCCGCCCTGCCCTTCGACCCGCGCAACCCCGACACGGAGGCGATGGTGACGATCGCGCCGCCGCCGGTTTCCTTCATCCGGCGCGCCGCGGCGCGCGCGCAACGGAATGTCCCGGTCACATTCACCTCCAGGATGCGCCGGAATTGCTCAACCGTCGTGTCGAGCACGGGAACGTCGGCCGCAATCCCGGCCGCGGTGACGAGGCCGGCGAGGCGGCCCACCGCGGCGAGCGTCGCGACCCAGTCCTCAACCGCCCCTTCGTCGGTGACGTCGAGCGCGGTGAACCGGGTCGCCTCGGGCAGGAGCTCGCGCACCGCTGCGATCGCCTCCCGGTCACGGTCCGCGACCGCAACTTGCCACCCTTCCGCCGCCGCCGCCTTGGCGATGGCGAGCCCGATTCCCGACGCCCCCCCGGTGACGGCGACGATGCC
>CALFVI010000065.1 GCA_937928775.1 uncultured Elioraea sp.
GGGCAGGATCTGCGCGACGTCACCCTCGCCTCCTTGCGCTCCGCGATCGGCTTCGTCGGCCAGGAGGTGGTGCTGTTCGACGACACGGTGGCGGCGAACATCCGTTTCGGTCGCCTCGATGCCACCGACGCGGAGGTCGAGCGCGCCGCTCGGCTCGCCGAGGCGCACGGTTTCATCACCGCCCTGCCGCTGGGTTATGCGACCCGGGTCGGCGACCGCGGCCTTGCCCTGTCGGGCGGGCAGAGGCAGAGGATCGCGCTGGCTCGCGCCCTGCTCCGCGACCCGCGCATCCTGCTCCTCGACGAGGCGACGAGCGCGCTCGATGCCGAGACAGAGGCGCGCATCCGCCAGGCTCTGGGACGCATCCGCCGCGGTCGCACCACGCTGATCGTCGCGCACCGTCTCTCCACCGTGCGCGAGGCCGACCGCATCGTCGTGCTGGAGGGCGGGCGGGTGGTCGAGGATGGCAGCCACGCCGCCCTCCTTTCCGCGGGGGGCGCCTATGCCCGGCTGGTTGCCGCCCAGGCTTTCCTTGACGACCCTATTCCCGCCGCAGCAACCGGTCGGTGAGGAAGGTTCCGGCGCGGCTCGCGCGGAAGGAGCGCCGCAGCGCCTCCTCGTCGTAGGGCCCGCGGACCCAGTCGAAGAAGCCGATCCCCATCTCGCGCTGCGCCCGTTCGTAGGCGTCGAGGAAGGCGTCGAGGATCCCGGTCCGCCCTGCGCGGATATGGCCGAAACGGAGCGAGAGCTGGGCCTTCGCCTCAGCCACGGGGCGGCCACGCCACAGGAGATAGACCGCGGCGACCAGCCCCGCCCGGTCCGCCCCCGATTTGCAGTGGATGAGCGCCGGATAGGCGATCGTCTCGAACAGAGCCGCGAGCCGAAGCACGCGGTCCTTGTGCGGGGCACCGCGGCTCTCGAACGGAGCATCGACCAAGGCAACCCCAAGACGCGCGCAGGCCTCGCGTTCGAGCGCGTCCGACCCGCAGTCGCGCACGCCGCGCAGGTTGATCACGGTGCGCAGCCCGCGCCGGGCTTCGGCGGCGAGCTGGAACGGCAGGGGCTGGTTCGAGCGGAACAGACGCCCCTCCTCCACCACGGCGCGGTTGCGCCAGACGAGCCTGAGCAGGCCGTGATCGACAAGGAGCGCGTCGAACCAGGCGCGCAGACGGCCCGAAGCCGTCTCGAGGGCGAAGCTGGAGGAGACCGTCGTCACGCCGCCGAGATGGCCGAGGCGCAGGCCGCGTGCAACGCCCGCCTCCTGACGCGGGGCCCTGACCGGGCTAGTCTGGCCGGGCTGACGACCATCGCGACCCACCACAGAGAGAGACCGATGTCCCCCGTGAAGCTCTACGGCATCCCTCGTTCACGCGCCTTCCGCTGCCTGCTTGCGCTGGAGGAGACCGGCATTCCCTACGAGCTCGTCGCGACCGACTACCGCGAGGGCTGCAAGACGGAAGCTTTTCGCAGGCTCAACCCCAACGCCAAGATCCCCGTTCTTGTCGATGGCGACCTCTGCCTGTGGGAAAGTCTTGCCATCAACCTCTATCTCTTTCGCAAGTCGGGCACGCTTTGGCCGAAGTCGGTCGAGGACGAGGCCCGGCTGTTCCAATGGACGCTCTGGACCGCGACCGAGGCCGAACCGGCGCAAGGAGCGTGGTTCTACAACACGAAGTTCCTGCCCCCTGAGGAGCGTGACCCGAAGAAGGCTGAGGAGGGGGCAGAGAAGCTTCGCGCCTGCCTTGCCGTGCTCGACCAGCATCTGGCCGACCGTGCCCATCTCTGCGGCGAGGCCTGGTCGGCGGCCGACCTGCAAGTGTCCTCGGTCCTCTACACCTCCTGGGCCAACGGCTTCGACTACGGCCCCTATCCGCGGGCGAAGGCGTGGCTCGAGCGCTGCCTCACCCGCCCGGCGGCCCTGAAGGCGCGCGGCATGCGGGAGGCGGCCTGATCCGAAGTCCCGGCCTATGGGCGGAAGTCGAGGCGACCGCCTCCTGGCTCAGGCGGTCTCTGCTCGGCGCGCCGAAGCAGACGGTCCGTCTCGCCGTCACCGGCCTTGCGCGCTCCGGCAAGACCGTGTTCGTCACCGCTCTTGCCGCCAACCTTCTCGCCGCGGTGCGCGACCCGCGCCGGCTTGCGGCTGCGCCTGCGGTCTCGGAAGGGCGGCTCGTTTCGGTCCACGAGGCGGGGCTGTCGGTGACGGATGCTCCCCTCTTCCCGCTCGAAGCGGCTCTGGCCGCTCTCGGCGGGGAGGCGCGCTGGCCGGAGCCAACGAGGCGGCTCGCCAAGCTCGCGCTCGACCTCGAGCTTCTCTCCCCCCTGCCCGGGCAGGTCGGCCGTCTGATCGGCCCGCTCAGGCGATCGGTCCGGTTGGAGATCGTCGACTATCCGGGCGAGTGGCTGCTCGACCTGCCTCTTCTCGCGCTTTCCTTCGAAGACTGGTCGGCGCGCGAGCTCGCGCGGGCGCGTACCGTGCCGCGCGCCCGCTACGCCGAAGCCTGGCTTGCCCTCCTCGCTGGGCTCGACGTGCAGGCGCCGGCCGAGGAAGGCGCGATGCGCCGCCTGGCCGATGCCTATGCCGCTTACCTGCGCCGCTGCCGCGACGAGGGGGCGCTGGCCGACCTCAGCCCGGGACGGTTCCTCAATCCCGATTCCTGGGAGGGCATGGCATTCCTGCTCTTCTGCCCGCTCGCTTTGCCCCCCGCCGCCTCGCCCAAGGCAGGGTCGGTCTGGGAGCGGATGCGCGCGCACTGGGACGAATACCGGCGGCGGACTCGGGCCGAGTTCCTCGCCCCCCACCTCGCGCGCTTTGATGCCCAGGTCGTGCTGGTCGATCTGTTCCGCGCCCTCGCCTCGGGCGCGGCGAGCTTCGCCGATACGCAGGCGGCGCTTGCCGCGATCGCCGCAGCACTCCGGCCTGAACCTGGACTCCTCTCCCGCCTCGGGCTCGAGCGTGCGCCGCCCCGACCCGTGTTCTGTGCCACCAAGGCGGACTATGTGCCGGCGAGCCAGCGCGGCCAGCTCGCCGCCCTTCTGCGCCATCTCGTGGGCGGAGAGGGCGCGGTGGTCCCGCTCGCCGCCGTCGCCTGCACGCGGGACATCACGCTGACCGATGACCGCGGTCGGGTGCAGGATGCGGTCGAAGGCATCGTCGAGGGGGGAGGGCGCGAGGCGTTCTGGTTCGCAGGCGGCGTGCCGGCTGAGACGCCTGAACAGGCGTGGTTCGACCGCCGCTACGACGTGCCGCGCTTCCTCCCGCCCACGCCTGGGCCCGACGGCGGGCTTCGCCACGTCAATCTCGATCGGGCGCTGACCGCCGCCCTGCCCGGGGTGTTGGGGTGAGCAGAGTGGAGGAGACGCCGGGGGCTCGTCGCCGCCCGCTCGACGCACCGCACGAGCGCCTGGCGGACGATCTCGCCGCCCTGCCCCCTGAGCCGCCGCAGCCATCCCCAAAGACGGCGGCCGGCCTCGGCTGGCTGGTTGGGTTCGCTGCCATGGCCGGCCTCGGCCTCGTTGCCCTCGACCTCTGGGCCTTCGTCGAAGCACGCTTCGCCGCGAGCCCCGTGCAGGGCTCAGCGGCACTCCTTCTGGTCCTTGCCCTCGCCGCCGCCCTCGCCCTCATTGCGTGGCGCGAGTGGCGGGGCATCCGTCGCCTCGCGGCCGTGGAGGAGGTGCGCGGAGACCCCGACCGGGCCGCGGAGGCGATGGAGAGGGATCCTCGTCTCGCCCGCCCGATCGCGGTCTGGCGCGGCCTCGTGCGCGGGGTGAACGACCCGGACCGGCGCGCCGCCCTGTTCGAGACCCATGTGCTCGCCCCTCTCGACGCCGAGGCTGATCGCGCCATCCGCCGTGCTTCGGTGCGCATGGCCGGGGCAGTGCTGATCCTGCCTTCTGCTCTGCTCGACACGCTCTGGTTCGCGGTGCAGGGGCTCGGGCTGATCCGCCGCATCGCGGCGATCTACGGGCTCGCGCCGGGGGCGGCGGCGACCTGGCGGCTTGCCCGCCGGGTGCTCGGCGAAGCAGGCGCGATCGGCGCGGCGGATGCTGTGGCGGCGGCGGCAGCGCGCGCGGTCGGCGCGATCCCCGGGTTGGCGGATGCCGGGATCGCCGGCGTGGCGGCGCAACGAATCGCCCGGATCGGCGTGCTCGCCAAGGCCGCCTGCCGCCCGCTTGCACCCGCTGCGTGTAAGGAGGAGCCATGACAAGGATCCCGCCAGAACCCCCCGACGCCGCCGCCCGCCGTGCCGCGCCCCCGGTGGTGGTGTACGAGGTCGATCGCCTCCCCGCGGTCGATCGCGCCTTCTACGACCGCGTGCGTGCGTCGGCCCGCCTTGTCGAGACCGTGGTCGTGCCGCCGCGCCAGGGCCGGGCCTTCCGCGTCCCCGCCGGCCATCTGTTCCGCATCGTCTGCACGGAGGGCCCGCAGGTCGGCGACCTTAACCTCTGGAACGCGCATGATCCGCGCGAGCGTTTCTTCTCCGGCAAGACGCGCGCGTTGCACGGCACGCACGTGACGGTGGAGGATCGGCTGTGGAGCACTCTGCCCTTCCTGCGTCCGATGGCCACCATCACCGCCGACAGCCTCGCTTGGTACGGTTTCGATGCCGACGGAGCAGGCGTGCACGACGTCATCGGCACGCGCTGCGACCCCTACACGAACCGCCTCTTGCGCGGCGAGGACTACCACCAGTGCTGCCATTCGAACCTTGCCCGCGCCTTCGCCGAGGCCACGGGTGCGACCCTCGCTGAGGCCGAGTTCGCCGTGCACGACGTGCTGAACGTGTTCATGTGCACAGGCTTCACCCGCGACACCCATCAGTACTTCATGAAGGCGAGTCCCGCTCGCCCAGGCGATTTCCTAGAGTTCTTCGCCGAGATCGATCTCCTGGGCGCCCTTTCCGCCTGCCCGGGCGGGGATTGTTCGGCCACCCATTCGTCTGACGCGGCGCGCTGCTTCCCGCTCGCGGTGGAGATCCTCGCCCCCGACCCGGCCACCCTCGCTGGCTGGTGCCCACCCGACCCCTCGCCCTACCGCCATCCGGTGTCGTGACACCCGCCCTGCCGATCGCGCTGGATTGCGATCCGGGCGTGGACGACGCGCTTGCCTTGTTGCTCGCCTGTGCAGCACCGGGGCTCGATCTCCGCCTCGTCACCACCGTCTCCGGCAACGCCCCAGCCTCTGTCTGCGCGGCGAATGCGCGCCGGCTGCTCGACCTTGCCGGCCGGGCGGAGGTTCCCGTCAGTGCGGGCGACGACACCGCCGTGCCAGACGCCGTGGTGCATGGCGCGGACGGGCTTTTGGGGCTCGACCTTCCGCCGCCCTCGCGCCCGCCTGACGGCGCGAATGCTGCCGCCGCGCTCGCGCGCTTCGGCGGTACCCTCGTCGCGCTCGGCCCTCTAACCAACATCGCCGCCGCTCTCGCCCGCGGGGCGCGTTGGCGGCGGCTCGTGGTCATGGGCGGAGCCATCGGCGCCGGCAACACGCCTTCGGGCGCGGAATACAACTTCGCCGCCGACCCGGCGGCTGCGCGCGCGGTGTTGGCCGCTGGGCTCCGCCCTACCTTGGTCCCGCTCGACCTCGCCCGCCAAGCCCTCGCTACGCCCGCTGTGATCGACACCCTCGCCCGCGCCTCGGCAATCGGGCGCAGGATCGCGCCGATGCTGGCGGCATATGCCGAACAGGACCGTCTGCACCACGGCCTGCCGGGGGCGATGGCCGCCGACCTGCACGCGGTCGCGATCCTCGACCGGCCCGACCTTTATGCCACTCGCCCCGCCCGCATCGCGGTCGACGAAGCGGGGCGCTGCCGCGAAGACCCGACGGCGCCGATCCTCGACCTCGTGCTGGAGGTCAAGGCCCACGCCCTCTTCGCCCATCTCGCGGAGCAGCTCGCGCGGCTTTCGCAAGGCTGAAAGAGCCCCTATCTCCCAGGTGCCGATGAGCCGGGACCGCAAGAGCCTGACGGAAGCGCCAGCCTCCGCCCAAGTCGCCGCCTTTCTGGAAAAGGTGCGCGCGATGCCCGTCGTGCGCGCCGGCTCCGGCCGCCGCGGGCGGCTCCTGTTTGCGATCGATGCCACCGCCTCTCGTCAGCCGACCTGGGATCGCGCCTGCGCTCTGACCGGCCACATGTTCGAGGCGACCAAGGGCCTCGGCGGGCTGTCGATGAGTCTCTGCTACTACCGCGGCTACGGCGAGTTCATGGCCACGCCGTGGCTTTCCGACGTCGACGAGATACGCCGGCGCATGACCACCGTCACCTGCCTCGGCGGGCAGACGCAGATCGGCAAAGTGCTGGAGCACGCGATCCGCGAGACGCGGAAGGAACGGGTGAACGCCCTCGTCTTCATCGGCGATGCGATGGAGGAGCCAATCGACCCGCTCTGC
The DNA here is from genome assembly GCA_937928775.1 of uncultured Elioraea sp. GTDB lineage: Bacteria > Pseudomonadota > Alphaproteobacteria > Acetobacterales > Acetobacteraceae > Elioraea. The sequence continues at coordinate 6,386 of CALFVI010000065.1, forward strand.
CACCGCGCGGGCGAGCTCGGCATGCTCGGCTGCCCGGGGTTCTTCTTCCACGAGGGGGGGGATGCGCTGGCGGGGCGCGCCTTCCGCGAGTTCGCGCGGCTTTCGGGCGGGGCCTATGCGCCGTTCGACCTCCAGTCGCCCGACATGCTGCGCGACCTGCTGTCCGCCGTCGCGGTCTATGCTGCGGGCGGGCGTGAGGCGCTTGCTCGCCTTCCACCCTCGCAGTCGGGGGCGGTTGCCCTGCTCACCGACCAGCTCTCGGGCCGGCGATGACCTGGTTCCTCGCTGGGGTGGCGGCGGTTGGCCTGCTGCTGTGGTCGGCGCATGCCTTTGCCAACGCGCGCATCGAGACCATCAAGGCGATCTTGAAATGGCTCGCGATCGGCCTCGGCATTGCGCTCGCGCTGCTGCTCGTCTTCACCGGCAAGGGGGGCCAGCTCCTGTTCCTCGGCGCCGTCCTCGCCCCGGTGCTGATCCGGTTGTGGAACCAGTGGCAGGCTGCGCGCACCTTCGGCGCGGGATCGAAACGGGAAACCCGCGCGAGCGAGGTGGAGACCGCCACCTTGCGCATGCGGCTTGATCACGACAGCGGCACGATGTCGGGCACGGTGCTGCGCGGCGCCTTCAAGGGGCGGGAGTTGGCTGAGCTTGCCCTGCCGGATCTGATCGCGCTCTGGCTGGATTGCAGGGCCGAGGACCCCGAGTCGGTGCCGCTGCTTGAGGCTTGGCTCGACCGGGCCTTTGGCGAGGCTTGGCGCGATGCCGCAGAGGATGCGGCCGGGGAGGAGCGGGGCTCCTCGCGTCGGTCGCAAGCCGCCTCGGGGGGGCCGATGACGCGCGAGGAGGCGTACGCCATCCTCGGCCTCAAGCCCGGGGCGACGGAGGAGCAAATCCGGGCGGCGCATCGGCGGTTGATGCGGATGGCGCACCCTGATCGCGGCGGGTCGGATTGGCTGGCAGCGCGCATCAACCAGGCGCGCGACGTGCTCCTCGGCGGCTGAGCCGTCCCCGACCCCCGTCGCGCGCCGGCCCGCCCCGGCGCCCGTCAACGACCCCTCGCGTGCCGCGCTTGGCCCCTTCGCCTTTGCCGCCGCCAGCTTCGGAATGGCGGGAGATCGAACGGCGACCGAATGATCCACGCCCGGCCGTTTGCAGGTGGCCGTCGCGCCCTAAGCCGCCTCGGCGCGCGGCGGCGGCACCACCCGTACCTTTCGGATTCGTCGCGAATCGGCTTCGAGGATGCGGAACTCGAGCCCCGAAGGATGCGCGATCGTCTCCCCGCGCGCCGGGATGCGATGCGCGATGGCGAGGATCAAGCCCCCCACCGTGTCGATCTCGCCCTCCCTCTCCTCCTCAGACAGGACCGCCCCGACATGGCGTTCGAACTCCTCGACCGGAAGCCGGGCATCGACATCGAGTGTGCCGTCGGGACGGGTGATGACCTGGGCGGCGAGAGGTTCGTCGTGCTCATCGGCGATGTCGCCCACAATCTGCTCGATCACGTCCTCGATGGTGACGAGCCCATCCGTTCCGCCGTACTCGTCGACCACGATGGCGAGATGGGTGCGCGCCTGGCGCATCTCGAGCAACAGGTCGAGCACCGGTTTCGAGGGCGGCACGAACAGCGGCTTGCGCAGGATGTCGGCAACCCGGAACTCGCCTTCGCGTTCGAGATGGGCGAACACGTCGCGGATGTGGATCATGCCGACGATGTCATCGAGGCTGTCGCGATAGACCGGCAGGCGGGAGTGGCCTTCGCGCTTGATCACCGCGATCAGGGCGGGAAGGGTGATGGTCTCGGGCACGGCGACGATGTCGGCGCGCGGCACCATCGCATCGTCTGCGGTGACACGGCGCAGCTTGAGCACATTCGCGATCAGCGCACGCTCGTGCGGATCGAGCGCGGGGGGAGGCATTTCGCCGGCTTCCTTCGCCTCCTCGACCTGGCTCTCGATCAACTCCTCGAGGCTGTCGCGCAGGGCGCCGTCATTGCCGCGGCTGCGCAGAAGCCGCTTGAAGAGGGCGCGCAGGCCACCCCCGCGCTCGCTCATCGTTTCCTCCTGTAGGGGTCGGGCAGGCCGAGCCGGCGCAGCACCCACGCCTCCTCCCGCTCCATCCGGCGTGCCGCCCTGGGCTCCTCGTGGTCGCGCCCAGCACAGTGCAGCGTGCCGTGCACGACGAGATGGGCAAGGTGGTGGGCAAGCGGCCGGCGGGTGGCGCGCGCCTCGCGCGCCGCCACCCGGTAGGCGATGGCGATGTCGCCACCCCCGCCAGGCCTGGGCCAGGACAGCACGTTGGTGGGATGGTTCCTGCCGCGAAAGGCCGCGTTGAGGCTGGCGAGGGTCGCGTCGTCGGCGAGCAGGACGGCCAGGGGCCCCCGTGTGCGTGCCGCGACCTGCGCCGCCCGCGCCGCGCGGCGTACCAACGCTTCGACGGCGGGAATGGCGGCGCGCCACCCCGGTTCGGCGACGGTGATGCTGATCCCCGCTCCGGCGTGCCGGGCGGGGAGGCTACTTCGCGCGACCATCCCCCTCTCCCAGGGCCGCGGCCTGGCGGCGCGCCTCGCGTTCCGCCGCCGCCCGCCGCGCATAGGCCTCGATGATGCGCGCCACCAGCGGGTGCCGGACCACGTCGCGCTCATCGAAGCGCACCACGGCGAGCCCCGGCATGCCCTCCAGGGTAGCGAGCGAGTCGACGAGGCCAGAGGCCTGGCCGGGCGGGAGGTCGATTTGGCTCGGGTCGCCCGTTACCACCATGCGGCTGCCTTCGCCGAGCCGTGTCAGCACCATCTTCATTTGCACGGGCGTAGTGTTCTGCGCCTCGTCGAGGATGACGAAGGCGTGCGATAGGGTGCGGCCGCGCATGAACGCGAGGGGTGCGACCTCGATTTCGCCCGTAGCCATTCGCTTCTGCACTTGATCGGCCGGCAACATGTCGGCGAGCGCGTCGTAGAGCGGGCGGAGATAGGGGTCGACCTTGTCGCGCAGGTCGCCGGGCAAGAAGCCCAAACGCTCGCCGGCCTCGACGGCCGGGCGGGAGAGGATGATGCGTTCCACCTTGCCGGAGGCGAGCATCGCCACGGCTTGGGCGACCGCGATGTACGTCTTTCCGGTGCCAGCAGGGCCCAAGGCGAAGACGAGCTCGTGCGAGGCGAGCGCCTCCATGTAGCGCGCCTGGGTGGGCGAGCGCGCGGCGATCGTCGCCTTGCGGGTCCGGATGGAGGGGATGTCGGAGAGCGGAAGGCGCGGCTCCTCCGCTGGCTCGGCTGTTTCGCGGGCGGCGCGCGCCATGCGCAGCGCGGCATCGACCTCCGCCCCGCCGATCCGGTCGCCGCGGCCGAGCGCGGCGTAGAGGCCGAGGAGAGCGTCGCGTGCGCACTCTGCCTGCTCGGCGGGGCCCGTGACCGCCACCCGGTTGCCGCGCGAGGCAAGCCGCACGCCGAGCCGGTGCTCGATGCGGGCGAGGTGCGCATCGTGCGCGCCGAACAGCAGCGGCAGGAGAGTGTGGTCGGGGAAGGTGAGGTGCAGGGTCACCGAGGGGGAAGGCGAGGCAGGACGCGGCAAGACGTGGTTCATGCGGCATCCAGAGCAGGTTCGGCGAGCCGACCGGCAAGCGAGTTCGGGTGAACGGCGGTGATGGTCACGGGGCGGAGGTCTCCGGCGAGGGTGGCAGGAGCTTGGGCGTGCACTGGCTGCAGCCAGGGGCTTCGGCCGACCAGCTGGCCGGGATGTCGGCCCGGTTCGAGGAAGAGGACCTCGACCGTGCGGCCGAGGAAAGAGGCGTTGAAGCGGGCCTGCTGGTCGCGCAAGAGGGCCTGCAGTTCGGCCAGCCGCCGGTCTTTCGTCGCCTCGTCCAGCTGGTCCGGACGGTCTGCCGCCGGCGTTCCGGGGCGGGGCGAATACTTGAACGAGAAGGCGGAGGCGAAGCCGACCCGGCGCACGAGGTCGAGAGTCGCGGCGAAATCCTCCTCCGTCTCGCCAGGGTGGCCGACGATGAAGTCCGAGGAGAGGGCGAGGTCTGGCCGTGCTTCGCGCAAACGATCGACGAGGCGGAGATAGTCCTCGCGCGTGTGGCGGCGGTTCATGGCCTTCAGCACCCGATCCGATCCCGACTGCACGGGCAGGTGCAGGAAGGGCATGAGGATCGGCACGTCACGGTGCGCCGCGATCAGCGCCTCGTCCATGTCGACCGGGTGGGAGGTGGTGTAGCGCAGCCTGCGAAGCCCAGGCAGGCGATCGGCGAGTTCGCGGATAAGACGGGCGAGGCCCCATTCCGACCCGTCTGGAGCCTCGCCGTGATAGGCGTTGACGTTTTGGCCGAGGAGGGTGATCTCGCGCGCGCCTTGCCCCACCAGGCGGCGGGCTTCGGCCAGGATGGCGGCGACGGGGCGGGAGAACTCGGCGCCGCGGGTGAAGGGCACGACGCAGAAGGAACAGAAACGGTCGCACCCCTCCTGCACGGTGAGGAAGGCGGTGACGCCTTGGGGGGCCGCCTCCTCGGGCAGGTGGTCGAACTTGTCTTCGGGCGGGAACTCAGTGTCGAGCAGGGCCCGTTCGCCCGCTTCGGCGCGCGCCACCAGGGCGGGCAGGCGATGCGTGGTCTGTGGCCCGACCACGATGTCGACGAAAGGCGCGCGGCGCAACAGTTCCGCCCCCTCGGCCTGGGCGACACAGCCTGCGACCGCGATCAGCATCCGCTGCCCCGCCTTGGCGCGTGCGTCCTTCAGCCGCTTCAGCCGGCCGAGTTCGGCGAACACCTTCTCGGTCGCCTTCTCGCGGATGTGGCAGGTGTTGAGGATGACGAGGTCGGCCCCCTCGGGGCTCGGGTGCGGGGCGTAGCCGAGGGGCGCCAGCGCATCCGCCATGCGGGCGCTGTCGTAGACGTTCATCTGGCAGCCCCAGGTTTGGATATGGAGCCGCCGGGCAGGCTGGTGCGTGGTCACGTCGGGCAAGATTGAGATAGGGTGTGGAACGGGCCGCATCAGCCCCCAAAGCCCGTCATGGCATGCAGAGCAAGATGCCGGCGGAAAGGGGCCGCACAACAGCCCTCTCCGCGGTGCAACCCTCGCTCACAGAGGGCTGGCATCGTGGTCTGGCGAAGCATCCGGTCGCATGCGGCCGGACGAGTGTGGTCAAGGGTGGGAGCCTCTCCTTTCGCACTCGATCCTCGCCACAGCCAGGCGCGATCTGTCAAGCAGCTTGCGCTCGCGAGGGCGGGTCGGTCGCGTGACCGTTCGGTTGCAGTGCGCGGGGCAGCAGAGGCACCGGGCACCGCCCCTGGCGCAGGGCGGCACAGCCGCGATCGACCACCTCCCAGGCGGCCTCGGCCAGGGCTTTGCGGGAGGGGAAGGCTGTCGGGTCGAGCGGGCAGTGCAGCAGCACGGTGGCGCGAGAGGATCGCCTGCCCAGCAGGGTGAAGGCATGGCGGACGATGTCCATCGCCCCATACCAGGCGAAGTGCGCGCGATGCGGGCGGGTGACGGGCAATCCATCAAGACGATCGAAGACGATTGAGACCGGCTGCACGACCGGGGTGAGGCCGGCAGCGTCGACGGCGACCGAGAGGAAGGTGGACCGAAAAGGCAGAACCCGCACCCCGTCCGAGGTGGTGCCTTCCGGGAACAGGATCAGGCTGTCGCCCGCGGCGAGCCGGGAGAGGAGTTCGTCACGCTCGCGGGCCGTATCGCCGCGACGGCGGCTGACATAGACGGTGCGCCCGAGCCGAGCGACGATGCGCACGAGTGGCCAGGAGCCGATTTCGGCCTTGGAGACGAAACAGGCCTCGAGTGTTGCGCCCAGCACCAGGATGTCGGCCCAAGATTGGTGATTGGAAAGAAAGAGCACCGGCCGGCCGTGGGCGGGGCGGGCGGGGTTGCCGATCACGCGCACGCGGATGCCGCTGATTCGGCAGAGCACAGCGTGATAGAGGCGGGCGAGCACCACCTTGCCGCGGCCGGGGAGCGCGATCAGCACCGCCTGGACGGGGATGCAGGCGAGCGTCCAAAGCAGCATTAGGACGAGGCGGCGGGCGGCGCGGACGGCGCGCCAGGCGGAGGGGGCGCGGGCCTCGCGGTAATCGGCGGCGAGTTCTGCCTCGTGGGCGGCGAGGCGGGCGCGCCAGTCCGTCCCCGCCGGGGGGCGGATCAGGGCGGTTCGGAACCGTCGCGTGGCGAGCCGTCGCGGCGACATGGGGGGCCTTACGCTTGGCGCGGACAGGGTAAGGGCGCAAACAGCGTGGACGGGGTCACGGTTGTGTGCGCAGCCGCTGGGGCCAGATGGAGTGTTCGGCACGAAAGGCTGTGAATGCCACGGCCTGTGGAACGCGGGGAAGAGTCCGCGGCGGGCGGGCGGAGATCGGCTGCACAGCTTGACGTGAGCCTCTCTCAAACCAGAACATAACATGAACATAGGGCGTGAGCGACGGTGGCGGATATTGTGGAAAAGTCACGCATGCCCACCTGATGTCGTGGCGCACGCCGCGACCACCACTACATCTTGCGATGAAGGGAGAGCTTGTGTCTGAATGCGAATCGCCAATCGGGGAGTCCGCCGTGCTCGACATCGTGCCCTTTGATACCGTCCAGCTTCCCGGCCACGCCGCCGTTCGCGTCGACCGCTCGCGCGATGCGCTGCTGACCGACTTTGGCAAAGCTACCTTGGAGGATCGCTATCTGCTTCCGGGCGAATCCTACCAGGACCTGTTCGCCCGTGTGGCGTCCGCCTTCGCTGACGATTCTGCGCATGCGCAAAGGCTCTACGACTACATCTCAAGGCTCTGGTTCATGCCGGCGACGCCTGTGCTGTCGAACGGCGGCACCACCCGCGGCCTGCCCATCTCCTGCTTCCTCAACGAGGCGGAGGATTCGCTCGAAGGCATCGTCAGCCTCTGGAACGAGAATGTTTGGCTTGCGGCGAAAGGCGGCGGCATCGGCTCCTACTGGGGCAATCTGCGCTCGATCGGCGAGAAGGTGGGTGCGGTCGGCAAGACCTCGGGCGTAATCCCCTTCATTCGGGTGATGGACAGTCTCACGCTTGCCATCAGCCAGGGCTCGCTGAGGCGCGGGTCGGCCGCCGTCTATCTTCCCGTGCACCATCCGGAGATCGAGGAGTTTGTCGAAATCAGGCGCCCGACGGGCGGAGATCCGAATCGCAAGGCGCTCAATCTGCACCACGGCGTGCTGATCCCCGACGCCTTCATGCGCGCGGTGGAGACCGATGGCGAATGGGCGCTGGTCAGCCCGAAGGACGGGTCGGTGATCCGCCGCATCTCTGCCCGCGCGCTGTGGATCCGCATCCTCACTGCACGGATCGAGACCGGCGAGCCCTACCTCGTCTTCATCGACCACGTAAACCGTGCCCGCCCCGAACACCACAAGCTCGCCGGGCTGACGGTGAAGACCTCCAACCTCTGCTCCGAGATCATGTTGCCGACGGGGCGCGACCATCACGGCCGCGAACGCACCGCGGTGTGTTGCCTTTCCTCTCTCAACCTGGAGACTTGGGACGAGTGGCACGACCATCCGACCTTTATCGAGGACGTGATGCGCTTCCTCGACAATGTGCTCGAGGATTTCATCCGCCGTGCTCCGGAGACGATGGCGCGGGCGAAGTACGCCGCGATGCGGGAACGGTCGGTGGGCCTTGGTGTCATGGGCTTCCACTCCTTCCTGCAGGCGAAGCGCGTGCCGTTCGAAAGCGTGATCGCCAAGGTGTGGAATCTGCGCATGTTCCGCCACATCCGCGAGGCGTGTGACCGCGCCTCGCGCGTGCTCGCTGAAGAGCGCGGCCCCTGCCCGGATGCGGCCGACTACGGCATCATGGAGCGGTTCTCGCACAAGCTCGCGATCGCGCCGACGGCGTCCATCTCCATCATTGCTGGCAACGCAAGCCCAGGCATCGAGCCGATCGCGGCGAACGTGTTCGTGCAGAAGACGCTCTCAGGCTCCTTCACGGTTCGCAACCGCCATCTCGCCGCGCTCCTTGCCGAAAAGGGGCGAGATGACGCCGACACCTGGACCTCGATCACGGTAAACAAGGGCTCGGTGCAGCACCTCGAATTCCTCGATGAGCACGAAAAGGCCGTCTTCCGCACCGCCTACGAGATCGACCAGCGCTGGGTGATCGAGCACGCCGCCGACCGCACGCCCTATGTGTGCCAGGCGCAGTCGGTGAACCTGTTCCTGCCGGCCGATGTGCACAAGCGCGACCTGCACCGGCTGCACTGGCTTGCTTGGAAGAAGGGTGTGAAGAGCCTCTACTACTGCCGGTCGCTTTCCATCCAGCGGGCAGATGCGGTGAGCACGAAGGCGATCGCGATCGACGGGGGCGCGGCACAGTCGTCCGTGCAGCCGGCAGCGGAGGCGCCGGCGAACACCCCCGCCCCTCTGCCGGTCGCCGCCAAGCCCACACTCTATGAGGAGTGCCTCTCCTGCCAGTGAGCAGGAACGGTCGCCAGCATTGCCGCGCCATCCCGATGTCGTTGCGATAAAGGACGAGCCATGGCCACCAACGGACACGCGCCCCCCCACGCTTCCCCGCGCCGTATGGACCTCCTGACCGAAAACCCGGTCTACAAGCCGTTCCGCTACCCTTGGGCCTACGATGCCTGGCTCACCCAACAGCGGATCCATTGGCTGCCGGAAGAGGTGCCGATGGCCGACGATGTGAAGGACTGGCAGAAGACCCTCACGCCGGCAGAACGCAACCTGCTCACCCAAATCTTCCGCTTCTTCACCCAGGCGGATGTCGAGGTGAACAACTGCTACATGAAGCACTATTCGCAGGTGTTCAAACCGACCGAAGTGCTGATGATGCTTTCAGCCTTCTCCAACATCGAGACAGTACACATCGCAGCCTATTCGCACCTGCTCGACACCATTGGCATGCCGGAGATCGAATACCAGGCCTTCCTCAAGTACAAGGAAATGAAGGACAAATATGATTACATGCAGACCTTCCGAGTCGATTCGAAGGAGGAGATTGCAAAGACACTCGCCGCCTTTGGCGCCTTCACGGAAGGCTTGCAACTCTTCGCGTCCTTCGCGATCCTCCTCAACTTCCCGCGCTTCAACAAAATGAAGGGCATGGGCCAGATCGTGTCCTGGTCCGTGCGCGATGAGACGCTGCACTGCCTCAGCATCATTCGCCTCTTCCGCACCTTCATCCAGGAAAACCCCGACATCTGGACGGACCGGTTGCAGGCGGAAATCGTCGAGATCTGCCGGACCATCGTCGGCCATGAGGATGCCTTCATCGACCTCGCCTTCGAACTGGGCGGCGTGGAAGGCCTCGGCCCAGAGGAGGTGAAGCGCTACATCCGCTTCATCGCCGACCGCCGCCTGGTTCAGCTCGGGCTCGAGCCGATCTGGGGCATTGAAAAGAACCCCCTGCCCTGGCTCGACGAGATGCTGAACGCAATCGAGCATACGAACTTCTTCGAGAACCGGGCCACCGAGTACAGCCGGGCAGCGACGCGGGGAACCTGGGAAGAGGCGTTTGCCGACCATGTGTTCGCCGACGCGCAGCCGGAGGGGGCCATTCTTCGCGCCCATTGAGCGCCCAGCCTGCTCGATGGGAATATCGTCCTTCACCCTGGCGGGGGGTTAGCATCGACCGACCTTGCGGCTAAACTTGCACGGTCGCAGATCAGAGGGCGTGATGATCTGCCCGGGCGACAAGAGGGAACCATGCCGAGCGACGAGGACGAGACGAAAGGTCACGGTCGCGACGCGGCGCGCAGCCCAACACCGCGCTACAGTCGACGCCTGTCCGACAAAATCCTGATCGCCTTTCACCATGCGTGTGACCAGGGCGATTTCGAGGTCGCCGAACAGCTCCTGCACATTCTGGAGATGATGCTAACCCGCCGCCCGATGAGCCCTGACACGAACCGGCGCAAGAACATCGAAAGCCTGGTTGCGGCGCACGAGCGGCTGTGGCACCTGCGTCACCCGGAAGCGAGCCAGGTCTAAGCGGTCGAAGGCGATCAGAGGCGGTGGTCGGCCGCTCTCCGCAAGTCGTCAATCGAGAGGAAGCGGAGCGGCATCGCGCAGCACGGCCTGCGCGAGCGGGGTGAAGCGCTGCGCCTCGTGCAACACGAGCCCCGCGGAAAGTCTGAGCGGGGCGCGACCCCCCTTGCTGCCACGAATGAGCAGCCGCTTCGCCGCCTCGCCCGCGCGCGGCCAGAGTGGAAACACCACGAAACTGCCCAAGCCTGCTGCCGTGTAGCATGCCAGCGCCTCCGGCAGACGGTCGGGCGGCAGGATGAGGGTCAGCGTGCCGCGCGGCAAAAGCCGGCGCGCCAGGACGGAGATCCAGAGCATGAGCGGCACGCTGCCGCTTTCGTGCGCCGCCGCCCGGCGAAGCGGATTGGGTGGAAGCGTACCGCCACGGTAGAAGGGCGGGTTCGCCATCGCGTGCCGAAAGGGGCCGAGACGAGCCGCCGCACGCTGCGTCGTCGGGTCGGCGACATCCCCGCACACGACGGCAAGCCTCCCCTCGACGCCGTTCAACGCCGCATTCTCCCGCGCGATCTCGGCGAGTTCGGCATCTCGCTCGATTCCCACCACCCGTGAGCCCGGCACGCGCGCAAGCAGGGCAAGAGCTGCCGCCCCGGTGCCCAGCCCCGCCTCGAGCACCGCCTCTCCCGGCTCGGCCGGCACGGCCGCCGCCAGCAACACGGGGTCGATCGCGGCCCGGAAGCCGATCAGCGGCTGGCGGAGCCTAATTCGACCGCCGACCAGCCGGTCCTCGCTCACAACGCGGCTCAGCGCTCTGCCCCCTCGCCTGCTTCGCGCAGCACCCGGCGCGCTCGCTTCACGTCCTCATCAGCCACTATCAGGCGACAGGGGATAGCGAGCCCCGACCCTTCCAGCGCGCTCATCTCGCGATCGAGCACCACGGTCTCGATCCCAAAATCGCGCAAGAGCACGCGCAGAAACGACAGACGCACCAGATCGTTGCTGAGGAGCAACTCGTGCACGGTCTTCGACTGCCGCTTGCATTGACCGATTTCCTGCAGCGCCAATATCGTGAATCGGCGTTAGGGCATTCAAGCGGGCGAAAGGGTGGACTGGTGCGGGCGGCAGCCGAAGAGGGGGGGGAGTCCTTGTCGGTGGCGGAGCGCGAGGATGCGCTCAGCGCGCTCGCGACGTTGGTGCATGAGGATCTCGAGGCCTGCAACCGCGTGATCGTCTCGCGGATGCAAAGCCCGGTCGATCTCATCCCCAAGGTCGGCGCCTACATCATCGCCGCCGGTGGCAAGCGGCTACGCCCTTTGCTCACCATTGCCTCTGCTCGGCTCTGCGGCTATCGCGGCCTGCGCCATGTCAAGCTCGCGGCCTGTGTGGAGTTCATCCACACTGCCACCCTGCTGCATGACGACGTGGTGGACGAGAGCGCTGTGCGCCGCGGCCTTGCCTCGGCCAATGCGGTGTTCGGCAACAAGGCTTCCGTGCTGGTCGGGGATTTCCTGTTCAGCCGTTCCTTCGAACTCATGGTGGAGGATGGCTCTCTCGCCGTGTTGGCCATCCTCTCGCGCGCGTCCGCTACCATCGCCGAAGGCGAGGTGCTGCAGTTGATGACGCAGAACGACCTCACCACCACCGAGGAGCGGTATCTCGAGGTGATTGAGGGCAAGACCGCCGCTTTGTTCGCCGCCGCTGCGCGGCTTGGCGCGGTGGCTGCCGACCGCCCACGCGAGGAGGAGGAGGCGCTGGGGCGATTTGGGCGCAAGCTCGGCCTTGCCTTCCAGCTCGCTGACGATCTGCTGGACTATGCCGCCGACCCGACGCGCCTGGGCAAGGCGGTGGGCGATGATTTCCGCGAGGGCAAGGTGACGCTGCCCGTTCTCATCGCCTTCGCGCGTGGCGATGAGGAGGAGCGTGCCTTCTGGCGTCGCACGATCGAGGAGCTCGATCAGCGGGAGGGCGATCTTGCGACCGCGATCGCGCTGATGCGCCGCCATGGTGCCTTTACCGAAACGGCGCGCCGGGCGCAGGCTTTGGCCGAGGAGGCGAAGGCGGAGCTCGCTCTCTTCCCTGATCGGCCTGAGAAGAGGGCGCTCATTGACGTCGCGGACTTCGCCGCCGCCCGCACGCGCTGAAAGGGTGACGGCTCTTTGCTGCGCGTGACGGTTCAGCGATTGAACTCCGCGCGGATGCGGTCCGTATGTTCGCCGAGTCTCGGCACCGCGTCGAAGGCGAGCGTCTCGCCTACGTGGCGCACGGGCGGGGCGGGGATGGAGATAGGGCCACATTCTGTTTCGATATCGACACGGCGCAGCATAGGGTGCGCGGCAAGTCCAGCGATGTCGTTGACGAAGCCATAGGCGGTTCTTGCGCGATTGAGCCGGGCGCGCGCCTCTTCGCGATCAAGGCGCGCGAGCCGTGCGGCGACGAAAGCATCAACGATGTCGCGGTTGCGCACGCGCGCCACGTTGGTCTGGAAGCCTTCGCGCTGCGCCAGGTCGGGTTCATCGAGCACTTCGGCGCAGAACGCCGCCCATTCGCGCTCGTTTTGAATCGAGATCAGCACGACCGCGCCGTCGGCGAGTGCGAAGGCGCCGTAGGGACAGATGGAGGGGTGGGCGAGGCCGAGACGAGGTGGTGGCCGACCTGTCGCTTCCCAGGTCAGCAGCGGCACTGTCATCCACTCCGCCATGCTATCGAACAGCGAGACCGCGATGCCCTGGCCGTGGCCGGTGCGGTCGCGCTCAATCAGCGCCTCCAGCACCCCGGCATAAGCGGAAAGCCCGCAGGCGATGTCGCAGACGGAGACACCGACGCGGCCCGGCCCTTCTGGCCTGCCGGTGATAGAGCAGAGCCCCGATTCCGCCTGCACGAGCAGGTCGTAGGCCTTCATTCCAGCGTAAGGGCCCTCTTCGCCGTAGCCCGAGATGTCGACGGTGATGAGCCGCGGATGACGTGCCCGTAACGTTGCCGAGTCGAAACCGGCGCGGGCAGCAGCGCCCGGAGCGAGGTTCTGCACGAACACATCGGCGCGGGCGAGGATGCGGTGAAGCAGCGCTGCATCGTCGGGGTTTTTCAGGTCGGCCACCAGGCTTTCCTTGCCGCGGTTGAGCCACACGAAGTAGGAGGCGAGGCCGCGTGCGTAGGTGTCGTAGCCGCGGGCGAAGTCGCCTTCGGCGCGTTCGACCTTGATTACGCGCGCGCCGGCATCCGCCAGGCGGCAGGTGAGCAAAGGTGCGGCGACGGCTTGTTCGAGGGAGAGGACGAGGAGGCCGGAGAGGGGTTTCATCGTTCGTTTCAGAGACCTTCCGGGAGGGCGGCCTT
>CALFVI010000066.1 GCA_937928775.1 uncultured Elioraea sp.
CATGGGGCCGGGGGTGAAAGTGGACCCCGCTTCGGTCGGGGTGTGATCGAGAGGTTTCGCCTCCGGCTTTAGGGGGCAAGGTTTCCGGCCGCGGGGATGTGCCCGCGTGTCGGAAGGGTGGGGCGGGTCGGGTTCGATCCGCCCAATCCTGTCCGAGACCGCCTGTGGGGGCGACCCCGTGAAGGGCCTTCGGGCCCGCAAGCGGTAGACAGGAGGAGCCGATCGAACGCAACACCTGGGGCCAGAGTGCGCCACGGGGATTGCGGTGCGGTTCGGTCTTCTGCGTTCGGGCAGGCGAGCAGGACGGGGCGGGTCGGGCGAAGGCCCGGATCCGGGCCGTCCAGGGTGAAGGTCGGCGCGTTTGGGGATCTCCTCGGGTGCGCCGGAGCGATGGAGACGGGACGTGAACCGTACGACGAAGAGGGAGCTCGTCGCTTCGCTCTCCGCCAGGTTCGCCTCGGTGCCGATCATCGTCGTCACCCGCAATGCGGGGTTGACGGTGGCGGAGGTGTCGGAGCTGAGGCGGCGGATGCGCGAGGCCGGAGCAACCTTCCGGGTGACGAAGAACCGTCTTGCCGCTCTTGCCCTTCGCGGCACGCCGTTCGAGGCCGTGGTTCCGATGCTCAAGGGGCCGACTGCGCTGGCGTGGTCGGACGACCCGGTGGCGGCGGCCAAGACGGTGGTGACGTTCGCCAAGGCCAACGAAAAGCTGGTGATCGTCGGGGGGGCGGTGGGAAGCCGGACCCTCGATGCGGAAGGGGTCAAGGCACTGGCAGATTTGCCTTCGCTCGACGCGCTGCGGGCGAAGCTCATCGGTGTGCTGAAGGCGCCTTCGACACGAGTGGCGGGCATGCTCGCCGCTCCGGCTGGTCAGCTGGCTAGGGTGATCGGCGCCTATGCGCGCAAGGACGAGGCGGCGTGAGCTGGGAAGCGACGTTGCCCTGAGCGAAACGTGATCGCGTTGCCCTGGCCCAACGGGTTGCGCGACGAGACCGAACCGAGTGTAGAAAGGACGTGCGAATGGCTGATCTGGCAAAACTGGTCGACGAGCTCTCGAGCCTGACCGTGCTTGAGGCGGCTGAGCTCGCCAAGATGCTTGAGGAGAAGTGGGGTGTCTCGGCTGCTGCCCCGGTTGCGGTGGCGGCGGTGCCCGGCGCCGCGGCGGCGGGTGCTGCCGCCCCGGCGGCAGAAGCCGCCCCAGCGCAGACTGAGTTTACTGTCATTTTGGCTAAGGCCGGCGACAAGAAGATCAACGTGATCAAGGAGGTGCGTACGATCACAGGTCTTGGCCTGAAGGAGGCCAAGGACCTGGTCGAGAGCGCGCCGAAGGAAGTGAAGGCGGGCGTTAGCAAGGAAGAGGCAGAGAAAATCAAAAAAATCTTGGAAGAGCAGGGCGCGACCGTCGAGATCAAGTGATCGGTCGCGATTGCATCGTCATAGCGGCTTCGGCCGCACTGAGGTGCCGGGCGGAGAGAAGGTTTCTCCGCCCGGCGATTGGCTTTGTTGCCGGCCGCGCGCATGGCGGCCGGAATGTCGGTGATGCCGCCCCGTGGGGCGGCGCGGGTTGCTCTGGCGGGAGAGCAGGTCGATGAGCGCATCGGTGATCGGATCGTTCACGGGCAAGAAGAGGATTCGCAAGAGTTTCGGGCGCATCCCGGAGGTCGCTCCGATGCCGAATCTGATTGAGGTCCAGCGCGCCTCTTACGAGGCCTTCTTGCAGATGAACGTCAGTCCCGATGCGCGCACGAATACCGGGTTGCAGGAGGTGTTCAAGTCGGTCTTCCCGATCGACGATTTTGCCGGGCGTGGGCGGCTCGAATTTGTTCAGTACGAGTTCGAGGAGCCGAAATATGATGTCGAGGAGTGCATGCAGCGCGGCATGACCTACGCCGCGCCTCTTAAAGTGCGCTTGCGCCTGATTGTGTGGGATGTCGACGAGGACACCGGGGCACGCTCGATCCGCGATATCAAAGAGCAGGACGTTTACATGGGCGACATGCCGCTCATGACCGACAATGGGACTTTTATCATCAACGGCACCGAGCGCGTTATTGTCTCGCAGATGCATCGTTCCCCGGGCGTGTTTTTCGACCACGACCGGGGCAAGACCCACTCCTCCGGCAAATACCTGTTCGCGGCGCGGGTCATTCCCTATCGGGGCTCGTGGCTCGACTTCGAGTTCGATGCCAAGGACATTCTGTATGTTCGCATCGACCGTCGCCGCAAGCTGCCGGTCACCACGCTGCTCTATGCGCTCGAGAGTGCGGCAACGGAGAAGCTTCGCGCCGAACGAGAGGCGCGCGGCGAGACGCTTGAGCCCGGCGAAGTTCAGGGCATGGATGCGGAGGAAATTCTCGCCACCGTCTACGGCCGGGTGGTGTTTTCGCGCGGTCCTAAGGGCTGGAAGCGGCCCTACGATGTCGAGGCGTTCCGCGGCGCGAAGCTGATCGAGCCTCTCATCGACGCCGCCACGGGCCAGGTGGTTGCGGAGGCTGGCACCAAGCTCACGCCGCGCAAGGCGCGCCAGATCGCTGAGGCCGGGACAGCCGAGGTGCTGGTCGGGCGCACCGACCTGATCGGCCGCTATGCGGCGGAGGATCTCGTCGATCCGACGACGGGTCTCGTCTATCTCGAGGCAGGCGAGGAGATCACGGAGGCGAAGCTCGCGGACATCGAGGCGGCCGGCTTCGAGGCGCTGCCCACCCTCGCGATCGATCAGAACACAGGGCCGTGGCTTCGCAACACTTTGGTGATCGACAAGAACACCAATCGCGACGAGGCGCTGCTCGACATCTATCGCGTGATGCGCCCAGGCGAGCCACCGACCCTGGAGACGGCCGAGGCGCTGTTTAAGGGCTTGTTCTTCGATCCCGAGCGCTACGACCTCTCTGCGGTTGGGCGCGTGAAGATGAACATGCGGCTCGGCTTCTCGCTTACCGAGGTGCCGGACAGCGTGCGCACGCTGCGCAAGGCCGACATTCTGGCAGTGGTGCGAATGCTGCATGAACTAAAGGACGGTCGCGGCAACATCGACGACATCGACAATCTCGGCAATCGGCGCGTGCGCTCCGTCGGCGAGCTGTTGGAGAATCAGTATCGCGTGGGCCTTCTGAGGATGGAGCGCGCCATCCGCGAGCGGATGAGCTCGGTCGACATCGACACCGTGATGCCGCACGACCTGATCAACGCCAAGCCTGCGGCAGCGGTGGTGCGCGAGTTCTTCGGCTCCTCGCAGCTCTCGCAGTTTATGGACCAGACAAACCCGCTCTCCGAGGTGACGCACAAGCGCCGCCTCTCTGCTCTAGGGCCAGGCGGGCTCACCCGTGAGCGGGCGGGTTTCGAGGTGCGCGACGTCCATCCCACGCACTATGGCCGAATCTGTCCGATCGAGACGCCCGAAGGCCCGAACATCGGACTGATTAACAGCCTCGCCACCTACGCGCAGGTGAACAAGTACGGTTTCATCGAAACACCCTATCGCATGGTGAAGGACGGCAAGGTGCTGCCGGAGGTGCGCTATCTCTCCGCGATGGAGGAGGAGAAACTCGTCATCGCGCCGGCCAATGTGCCGATCGGCCCTGACGGCCGAATCGAGGCCGAGCTCGTCTCCGTCCGCAAGGGCGGCGACTACGCGATGGTGCCGCCTGAGCAGGTGACGGCGATCGACGTCAGCCCGAAGCAGCTCGTCTCGGTCGCCGCGGCGTTGATTCCCTTTCTCGAGAACGACGACGCGAACCGAGCGCTGATGGGATCGAACATGCAGCGCCAAGCGGTGCCGTTGATTAAGACCGAGGCCCCGCTGGTCGGCACTGGCATGGAGGCGCCGGTGGCTCGCGACTCGGGGGCCAGCATCGTCGCCCGCCGGCCGGGTGTGGTCGACCAGATTGATGGCGCGCGCATCGTCGTGCGCGCCACGCGCGAAGATGGCACGACTGAGGGCGTTGACATTTACCGACTGCGCAAGTTTCAGCGGTCGAACCAATCAACGTGTATCAACCAGCGCCCGTTGGTGAAGGTGGGCGATGTGGTGAAGGCCGGCGATATCATCGCTGATGGGCCGTCGACCGATCTTGGCGAATTGGCGTTGGGACGGAACATTCTCGTCGCGTTTATGCCGTGGAACGGTTATAATTTCGAGGATTCGATCCTGGTCTCCGAACGCATGGTGCGCGATGACGTGTTCACCTCGATCCATATCGAGGAGTTCGAGGTGATGGCGCGTGACACCAAGCTTGGCCAGGAGGAGATTACGCGCGACATCCCGAATGTCGGCGAGGAGGCGTTGAAGAACCTCGACGAAGCGGGGATCGTCTACATCGGCGCTGAGGTGCGACCGGGCGACATCCTGGTCGGCAAAGTGACGCCCAAGGGCGAGAGCCCGATGACTCCCGAAGAGAAACTCTTACGGGCGATCTTCGGCGAGAAGGCCTCAGACGTGCGCGACACGTCGTTGCGGCTGCCTCCCGGCGTGTCAGGCACGGTGGTTGATGTGCGCGTCTTTTCCCGCCGTGGTGTGGACAAGGACGAACGCGCACTGGCCATCGAACGGGCCGAAATCGAGAGCTTGGCCAAGGACCGCGACGACGAGAAGGCGATTCAGGAGCGGAGCTTCCTTAATCGGGTAAAGGAGAAGCTCCTCGGTAAGACAGCGGCTTCCGGTTTCAAGGGGCTGAAGGCGGGGACCCTGATCACTGAAGAGGTGCTTGCCGAAATTCCACGCGGCGCGTGGCGCAACATCGTCGTCACCGACGATTCGACCATGGCCGAAATTGAAGCCTTGAAGCGCGAGTTCGATGAGGCGGTGAAGAAGCTTGAGGCGCGCTTCCTGTCCAAGGTGGAGAAGCTGCAGCGCGGCGATGAGCTTCCGCCCGGCGTGATGAAGATGGTGAAGGTGTTTGTCGCGGTGAAGCGGAAGCTGCAGCCGGGCGACAAGATGGCGGGCCGGCATGGCAACAAGGGTGTGGTGTCGAAGGTGGTGCCGATTGAGGACATGCCGTTCCTCGAGGACGGCACGCCCGTCGACATCGTGCTCAACCCGCTCGGTGTGCCGTCGCGCATGAATGTGGGCCAGATTCTGGAGACGCATTTGGGCTGGGCCTGCGCGGGGCTCGGTCGTCAGATCGGCGAAGCTTTGGATGGCGCGCGCCGGATGCGCGACTACGCACCGTTGCGCGAGAAGTTGAAGGACGTCTACGGCGATGAGGTCTTTCGTGAACAGATTGCGCCGCTCACCGAAGCAGAACTTGACGAACTTGGCGAGAATCTGCGCCGTGGATTGCCGATTGCGACGCCTGTCTTCGACGGTGCGCGCATGGAGGACATCGAGGCGATGCTCGAGAAGGCCGGATTTGATCGCACTGGCCAGGTGTGGCTGTACGATGGCCGTACCGGTGAACGTTTCGAGCGCAAGGTGACGGTGGGTTACATCTACATGCTCAAGTTGCACCATCTGGTGGACGACAAAATCCACGCGCGGTCGATCGGTCCCTACAGCCTGGTCACGCAACAGCCCCTGGGCGGAAAGGCGCAGTTCGGCGGTCAGCGCTTCGGGGAGATGGAGGTGTGGGCTCTCGAGGCGTACGGTGCCGCTTACACCTTGCAAGAGATGCTGACCGTGAAGTCTGACGACGTTTCGGGCCGTACCAAAGTGTACGAGGCAATTGTGCGAGATCAGGACACGTTCGAGGCCGGCATTCCGGAAAGCTTCAACGTGCTGGTGAAGGAACTGAAGTCACTCGGGCTCAATGTGGAGCTCAGAACGCGCGGGGCTTGAAGATAGCGGGGATCTGGGAGGGGTGAGGTGCGGCTCCTTCCCGCGCGAACTTTCGTTCGCGGAAGTATTGCTGAGGCGCTGAGGGCGAGGGGTGGACGATGAACGAGTTGATGAGGATCCTCGGTCAGCAGGGCGGAACGCTGACGTTCGACGAGATCAGAATTTCGATTGCGAGCCCAGATCAGATCCGCTCCTGGTCGTATGGCGAGGTAAAGAAGCCGGAGACTATCAACTATCGGACTTTCAAGCCGGAGCGTGACGGGTTGTTCTGTGCCCGTATCTTTGGGCCGATAAAGGACTATGAGTGCCTCTGCGGCAAGTACAAGCGGATGAAATTCCGCGGCATCATTTGCGAAAAGTGCGGCGTTGAGGTGACACTCGCCAAGGTGCGACGCGAGCGCATGGGCCACATCGAGCTCGCAAGCCCTGTTGCGCACATCTGGTTTCTCAAGAGCTTGCCGTCTCGCATCGCCCTGATGATGGACATGACGCTAAAAGATGTCGAGAAGGTTCTGTATTTCGAAAACTATCTCGTGCTCGAGCCGGGGCTGACAGATCTCAAGCTCCATCAACTCCTTTCGGAGGAGGAGTACCAGCGCAAGATCGATGAGTTTGGCGAGGACGCGTTCTCGGTCGGTATCGGTGCGGAGGCACTAAAGGCTGTGTTGGCCTCAATCGACCTCGCGAAGGCAAAAGCCGAGCTGCGTGCCGAACTTAAGGAGACGGTGTCGGAGGCGAAGCGCAAGAAGCTTGTTAAGCGACTGAAGCTGATCGAGGCGTTTCTCGACAGCGGGACGCGCCCAGAGTGGATGATCCTCGAGGTGATTCCGGTCATTCCACCTGAGCTTCGTCCGCTGGTGCCGCTCGACGGTGGGCGTTTTGCCACCTCCGACCTGAACGATCTCTACCGTCGTGTGATCAACCGCAATAACCGGCTGAAGAGACTGATCGAGCTGCGTGCGCCCGATATTATCGTGCGCAACGAGAAGCGCATGCTGCAGGAAGCGGTGGATGCGCTGTTCGACAATGGTCGCCGTGGCCGTGCGATCACGGGTGCGAACAAGCGGCCGCTTAAGTCTCTGTCCGACATGCTAAAGGGCAAGCAGGGCCGCTTCCGCCAGAACCTGCTCGGCAAGCGTGTGGACTACTCGGGCCGCTCTGTGATCGTTGTCGGTCCCGAACTTAAGCTCCATCAGTGTGGCCTGCCGAAGAAGATGGCGCTCGAGCTGTTCAAGCCATTCATCTATTCCAAGCTCGAGAAGTACGGTCTTGCCGCCACGATCAAGGCCGCGAAGCGGATGGTAGAGAAGGAGCGGCCCGAAGTCTGGGACATCCTTGAGGAGGTGATCCGAGAGCATCCGGTTTTGCTCAATCGTGCGCCGACTTTGCACCGGCTTGGCATCCAGGCCTTCGAGCCCGTGCTGATTGAGGGAAAGGCCATTCAGCTGCACCCACTTGTGTGCACCGCCTTTAATGCCGACTTCGACGGCGACCAGATGGCTGTGCACGTGCCGCTCTCTCTCGAAGCCCAGCTCGAGGCGCGCGTGTTGATGATGAGCACGAACAACATCCTGAGCCCAGCCAACGGCAAGCCGATTATCGTGCCGAGCCAGGACATCGTGCTTGGGCTGTATTACCTTTCGCTCGAGACGAAAGAGTTCGAGGAGGCTGACGAGAAAACTGCACCAGCCTTTAGCTCGATCGGCGAGATCGAGCAGGCGCTCGACGCTGGCTTCGTCAACCTGCATACGAAAATTCGCGCGCGTCGCTCAACGATCGACGCCGCCGGCCGCACGATCCATGAGCGTGTAGTCACCACGCCTGGGCGGATGCTGATCGGGGAGATCCTGCCGCAGCACCCGAACCTGCCCTTCGGCCTGGTCAACCGGCAGCTCACCAAGCGAGCAGTGTCGGACGTGATCGATGCGGTGTACCGCCACTGCGGGCAGAAGGAGACCGTGATCTTCGCCGACCGGCTGATGGGGCTCGGCTTCCGCTATGCGGCAAAGGCCGGCATCAGCTTTGGCAAGGACGACATGATCGTTCCTGCCAATAAACGGGAACTCATCGCCAAGACCGAGGCCGAGGTAAAGGAGTTCGAGCAGCAATACCAGGACGGTCTCATCACCTGGGGCGAGCGCTACAACAAGGTGGTGGATGCCTGGTCGCGCTGCACCGAGGAGGTGGCGGCGGCGATGATGAAGGAGATTTCGAAGAAGGAGAAAGGCAAGCCGATCAACTCGATCTGGATGATGAGCCACTCAGGCGCACGCGGCTCGCCAGCGCAGATGCGTCAGCTTGCTGGCATGCGCGGACTGATGGCGAAGCCCTCAGGCGAGATCATCGAGACCCCAATCATCTCCAATTTTAAGGAGGGGTTGAACGTGCTGGAGTATTTCAACTCTACGCATGGTGCCCGCAAGGGTCTCGCAGATACGGCGCTGAAGACGGCGAACTCCGGCTATCTCACCCGCCGCCTGGTGGACGTCGCGCAGGATTGCATCATTGTCGAGGAGGATTGCGGCACGGAGAAGGGCATCACGGTGCGCGCAGTTCTCGATGGCAGTGAGGTGGTGTCGCCGCTTTCCGAGCGCATCCTCGGCCGCACGGCCGGGCGGGATGTGATCGATCCGATCAGTGGCAGTGTGCTGGTGCCTCGCGGCAAGCTGATCGAGGAGGCTGACGCCGACGCGATCGAACGCGCAGGGGTTGAGAGCGTGTTCATCCGCAGCGTGCTCACCTGCGAGAGCCGCGCGGGGGTTTGCGCCCGATGCTATGGGCGCGATCTCGCGCGCGGCACGCCGGTCAACATTGGCGAGGCGGTTGGGGTGATCGCGGCGCAGTCGATCGGCGAGCCTGGAACGCAGCTCACCATGCGTACGTTCCACATCGGCGGGGCGGCACAACGCGGCGCTGAGCAGAGCCAGGTTGAGGCGGCGACGGAGGGTACGGTCTCGGTGAAGAACCGCAACGTCGTGCTCAACAGCAAAGGCGTGGCGATCGTGATGAGCCGCAACTGCGAACTCGTGCTGCTGGATGCGCAGAAGCGCGAACGCGCGCGCTACCGCGTGCCCTATGGAGCGAAGCTGTTGGCCGACGAGGGCACTGAGGTGACGCGCGGCCAGAAACTGGCCGAGTGGGATCCCTACACATTACCTGTGATCACGGAGCGCGGTGGCATTGTGGAATATGTCGACCTGATCGAGGGGGTGACGATCGTCGAACGCATTGACGAGGCGACTGGTCTTTCTTCGAAGGTGGTGGTCGACTGGAAGCAGGCAGCGAAGGGTGCAGATCTTCGCCCGCGCATTGTTTTGCGCGATGAGAGAGGCGAGATCGTGCGGCTGCCGAACAACGCGGAAGCGCGCTACTTCCTGTCCGTCGACTCGATCCTCTCGGTCGAGAACGGGCAGCGGGTGAACGCCGGCGACGTGCTGGCCCGCATCCCGCGCGAGAGTTCGAAGACGCGTGATATCACGGGCGGTTTGCCGCGCGTGGCGGAGCTCTTCGAGGCGCGCAGGCCGAAGGATCATGCGATCATTAGCGAGATTGACGGCAGGGTCGAGTTTGGGAAGGACTACAAGGCGAAGCGTCGCATTGTGGTGAAGAACGACGAAACCGGCGAGGAGCGCGAGTACCTGATCCCGAAGGGCAAACACGTCTCCGTTCAGGAGGGAGACCATGTGCGGCGGGGCGATCCGCTAGTGGATGGACCGCGGGTGCCGCACGATATCCTGCGCGTGCTCGGCGTCGAGGCGCTCGCCAACTATCTCGTGAACGAGATTCAGGATGTTTACCGGCTGCAAGGGGTGAAGATCAACGACAAGCACATTGAGGTGATCGTCCGCCAGATGCTGCAAAAGGTTGAGATTGAAGACCCGGGCGATACGACCTTCCTCGTCGGCGAGCAGGTGGATCGAATCGAGTTCGAGATGGAGAACGAGGCGCGAATCGCCGCGGGCGAGCGGCCGGCAAAAGCGTTCCCGGTGCTGCAGGGCATCACCAAGGCGAGCTTGCAGACGCACAGTTTCATCTCGGCCGCCTCCTTCCAGGAAACGACGCGCGTGCTTACCGAGGCCGCGGTTGCTGGCAAGGTGGACCCGCTTGCCGGGCTGAAGGAGAACGTGATCGTCGGCCGTCTCATCCCCGCCGGGACTGGCAACGTGATGATGCGTCTCAAGGCGCTTGCCGCACAGCGCGATAGGACGCGCGTCACGCCCGGTCAGGCGCCAGCGCTTCCAGGGGTGGCGGCGGCAGAGTAGAAGCGTTGGCAGGGCTGCCTGTCGCTATGCACATCACGGCAGGCAGTCTTGCGCAGCGTTTTAGGCGGTCACGCGCTTGACCGCGTGGGCGGCCAGGGATAATTTTCGCGCCTCGCCTGCCATCGACAGGTAGCGCGATCTTCGTTGGGTGTGATCGGTTCCGGCGCCGTTCTCCGACGGGGAGCTTAGGCCAGAACCGTTTGGTGTTGTCAGGCTGTCGCCCTCGGGCTGACGGCCAGGTGGTGTGTTGTGAAGGGCTGATTGACCGGGCGACCGGTCAGGCACGAGGGACAGGATGCCGACGATCAATCAGCTGATCGCCAAGGGGCGTGAGGCAAAGAGGAAGAGAAACAAGGTGCCGGCGCTGCAGGGCTGCCCCCAGAAGCGCGGCGTGTGCACTCGCGTCTACACGACTACGCCAAAGAAGCCGAACTCGGCGCTGCGCAAGGTGGCCAAGGTTCGCCTTGTCAATGGCTATGAGGTGGTGTCGTACATCCCAGGTGAAGGGCACAATCTTCAGGAGCACTCCGTGGTGATGATCCGTGGTGGTCGTGTGAAGGACCTGCCCGGGGTGCGCTATCACATTCTGCGGGGGGTTCTCGACACGCAGGGCATTGCGAAGCGCCGTCAGCGCCGGTCGCTGTATGGCGCGAAGCGGCCGAAGTGAGCGGAGAGATTTGACCAATGTCGCGTCGCCATCGAGCGGAGAAGCGTGAGGTTCTTCCCGATCCGAAATTCGGAGACGTCGTGCTCTCGAAGTTCATTAACGCTCTGATGTATGACGGCAAGAAGAGTGTTGCCGAGGCCATCGTGTACGGCGCGCTGGACGCAGTGAAGCGTCGGTTGGGGGCGGGCACCGACCCGCTTCGCGTGTTTCATGAGGCGGTGGAAAATGTGAAGCCTTCGGTCGAAGTGCGCAGTCGGCGCGTTGGCGGCGCCACCTATCAGGTTCCAGTGGAAGTCCGGCCGGAGCGACGGCAGACTCTGGCGATTCGATGGATCATCGATGCGGCGCGCAAACGCGGCGAGCACACGATGCAGGAGCGGCTTTCCAACGAGTTGCTCGATGCAGCGAACAACCGCGGTGCGGCAGTGAAGAAGCGCGAGGACACACACCGGATGGCTGAGGCTAACCGAGCCTTCTCGCACTATCGTTGGTGACGCGGACGAAACAGCAAACGGACGAGCGGTAAAACTCATGGCGAAGGCGAAGTTCGAGCGGACGAAGCCGCACTGCAATGTTGGGACGATTGGTCATGTCGATCATGGCAAGACGTCTTTGACGGCTGCGATTACCAAGGTTTTGGCGAAGACGGGTGGTGCGGCGTACACGCCGTATGATCAGATCGACAAGGCGCCTGAGGAGCGTGCGCGCGGGATTACGATTTCGACGGCGCATGTCGAGTATGAGACGGCGAAGCGTCACTATGCGCATGTCGACTGTCCTGGTCATGCTGACTATGTGAAGAACATGATTACGGGTGCGGCGCAGATGGACGGGGCGATTTTGGTTGTTTCTGCGGCGGATGGCCCGATGCCGCAGACGCGTGAGCACATTCTTTTGGCGCGTCAGGTGGGTGTTCCGGCGCTTGTTGTGTTTATGAACAAGGTGGACATGGTGGATGATCCGGAGCTTCTGGATCTTGTCGAGCTTGAGGTGCGGGAGCTTTTGAAGGCGTATCAGTTTCCGGGCGACGAGATTCCTGTGATTCGTGGGTCTGCGCTGTGTGCTTTGGAGGATCGCAACCCTGAGATTGGCGAGCAGGCGATTTTGAAGCTGATGGAGGCGGTGGACGAGTACATTCCGCAGCCGCAGCGGGCGAAGGATCGTCCGTTCCTGATGCCGATTGAGGACGTGTTCTCGATTTCTGGTCGCGGCACGGTGGTGACGGGCCGAATTGAGCGGGGTGTGATCAAGGTGGGCGACGAGGTGGAGATTGTGGGGTTGCGCCCGACGCAGAAGACGGTGGTGACGGGTGTGGAGATGTTCCGCAAGCTTCTGGATCAGGGCGAGGCGGGCGACAACATTGGGGCGTTGTTGCGCGGCACCAAGCGCGAGGAGGTGGAGCGCGGGCAGGTTCTGGCCGCGCCTGGGACGATTACGCCGCACACGAAGTTCCTGGCCGAGGCCTACATCCTGACCAAGGAAGAGGGCGGGCGGCATACGCCGTTCTTCAGCAACTACCGGCCGCAGTTCTACTTCCGCACCACGGATGTGACCGGGGTGGTGAAGCTGCCTGAGGGGACAGAGATGGTGATGCCAGGCGATAATGTGCGCATGGAAGTGGAACTCATCGCCCCCATCGCCATGGACGAAGGGCTGCGCTTCGCCATCCGCGAAGGCGGCAAAACCGTCGGCGCCGGCGTCGTCACCAAAATCGTACAGTGAGCCACGAAGCGAGGTTCATTGCCGGGAAGACCGCTGCCGGGCTATCACCCAACGGGCAGCGGGCCCACCGTCCGCAGGGGTGTAGCTCAATTGGCTAGAGCGCCGGTCTCCAAAACCGGAGGTTGGGGGTTCGAGACCCTCCACCCCTGCCACGCCCCTTCCTATCTCTGACCTTTCGACCGGCCCCAGGGGCGGCCGGACGGCGACATGGGCGCTGCAGACGGAACGGACGTCATGGCGAGCATCAATCCCGCGACCTTCGTCCGCCAAGTGCGGCAGGAACTGGCGAAGGTGACCTGGCCGTCACGCAAGGAGACGCTGATCACCACCGGGCTTGTGTTCATGCTCTCGATGCTGGCAGCGATCTTCTTCTTCCTGGTCGATCAGGTGATCGGCTTCGCTGTGCGGTTGATCTTCGGCTTTGGTGCGTGAGGGGAGGGTGAGCATGGCAGCAGCGGAGACGAGGGACGGTCTCGCCCCCGTCCGTCCAGTCGCCCCGCCATCCCAGGCGGGGAAGAAGCGCTGGTACGTGGTCCACGTCTATTCCGGCTTCGAAAAGAAGGTGCGCGACGCAATCCGAGAACAGGCCGCTCAGAAGGGGCTTGCCGACAAGTTCGACGAGATCCTCGTCCCGGCAGAGGAGGTGGTTGAGGTCAAGCGCGGCCAGAAGGTGCAGTCGGAGCGCAAGTTCTTCCCCGGCTACGTGCTCGTTCGCATGGAGATGACGGACGACACCTGGCACCTGGTGAAGAACACGCCGAAGGTGACAAACTTCCTCGGCAGCAAGGGCCGCCCGCAGCCGATTTCCGATGCCGAAGCGGAGCGGATCGTGAAGGCAGTGGCGGAAGGGGTGGAGAAGCCGAAGCCATCCATCACGTTCGAGGTCGGCGAACAGGTGCGCGTCATCGACGGCCCCTTCACCAGTTTCAATGGCACGGTGGAGGAGGTGGACGAGGAGAAGGGCCGGGTGAAGGTCTCGGTCTCCATCTTCGGCCGCGCCACCCCGGTCGAACTCGAATACAGCCAGGTCGAGAAGGTCTGACGCTTCCACCCATCGGCGCGACGCTACGCTTCAGGCGATCGGCAGCTGGCGCGCGAGCCGGCCGCGCCTGGCTGAGCTGGCCGGGGGGCGGGCGAGCCGTAGCACGAGGGCAGCGACCCCAGCAGCCAGCACCCAGGCGGCAGGTCGCGGGGCGAGGTCGGGGTCAAGATTGGCCGCCAGAACAAGCCAGGGATCGACCCGGGTGCGCAGAGCGAACCACGCAAACTCGAGCCCCGCCGTCACAGCAGACGCTGCCAGGGCGAGCCCAGCATAGGTGGCTGGACCCGGCGCGCCGCCGCGCGGTGCGATGAGCCGATACCCGACCAGCCAGGCAAACAGGCCAGCCGCGACGGCGGGTTCGGTCACATCGACCTTCTGCGGCCAAGAGACAGCAAAGTGTACAATGGCCAATCCGGCGGCCGGAAACACCAACAGGTGCAAGCGCCGCCAGGCGACCCCGCCCAAGGCGCGGATCGCGCGATCGAACGAAGTGGCGGCAAGAGGGATCAGAAGCGCGATCGCGAGCGCGCCGAACAGCAGGTTGCGCTGGCTGAGCAGCTCGGCCAGGAAGCGCCGCACATCGCCGCCGATGCTGCCGAGATGGATGCCCAAATGCAGCACGGCATAGGCGAAGGCCGTAAGGCCGATGACGCGCCGCATCGGGGCAAGGGCGGCGAGCCGCAGCGTCTGCCGCAGCGGGGTGACGGTTAGCGAGGCGAGCAGGAAGACGAGGGCCCAGGAGCCGGATCTCTGGCTCGCTTCGGCCCAGGGGTCGGGCCCGAGGCTCTGGCGGAGGGCATCGAGCCAAAGGGCGAGGGCGGGGAGGGCAAGGCCGAGCCCAAGGAGCGCGACCAGGCAGGCGCGGACTCTCGCGCGGCGCCGGCCTTCGCGTGCCCACGCATCCTCCGCCATCCCGTGCCGGTGCCTCACGCGTGTGAGGTGGCGCCACCCGCGGCACAAACAAGACTCGGCCGTGCGGCGCGATCCTCGCCGCGTCAGCCCAAACCTGCGGTCGCCCGTCTCGCCGTGGCCGGCTTGGCCGGCAGCGAACAACAGCCTCCCCTGCACCGATTCGCGCCCGCCCTGCACCACTCCATACAGGATCGGGATGAGGAAGATGCCGACCAGCGAGGCGGCGAGCATGCCGGCGAAGACGGGGAGGGACACCGCGCCTTGCGCGCCAGCTCTGCCGCGCCTTGCGCGGTCAGTAGCGGCACCAGCCCGAGGATGAAGGCGAACGAGGTCGTCATCACCGGCCGGAAGCGAAGCCTTGCCCCTTCGGTCGCCGCCTCGCGCAGGGGCAGGCTGTTCGCCCTCTGCTCCTGAAGGGCGGCCTCCTGCCCGGCTGCCGCGCGTTCCTGAAACGAGGTCCCGCTCCAGGCGCGATCGAAGCCCTTGGGCAGGGTGCCGTTGGCCATCTCCTCCATCGCGATCAACGCCGCACCTGAGGAGACGCCGGGAGCTGGATCGCCCTGCACGGTGCCGGCACGCACCGTCTTGAGTATGACCAGGGTCTGCGCTCCGACGTCGATGCGGACGGAGGCGAGGCTCCGCATCAGCACCATCTCGCCGGCCGCCTTGCGCACCTGCACACGCAGGATGTTGTCGATGTCGCGGCGCTCCTCGGCCTGCAGTTGCTGGCGGTGGGCGATTGGGCGCGCACCGATCCGCCTGCCGGAGCCTCAATGGTCTGCGCCTGGATCGCGGCCATGACATCTGTGGGGGTAAGGCCGAGCCCGATCATGCGCTCGGTCTCGAACCAGATGCGCATCGCATAGTCCTTGGCCCCGAACAGAGTGGCCTCGCCGATGCCGGGCACGCGGTTGAGACGGTCGCGCGCGTTGATGGAGACGAAGTTCGCGATGGCAAGCGGGTCGAGCGACCCGTCTGCCGAGTGGAAGCGATGAACGGCGGGACGGCGGAGCAGACCTTCGCCACCGTGACACCGTTGCGCTGCACCTCCGGCGGCAGCCTCGCCAAGGCCGCGTGCACGCTGGTGTTGACATGCACCGCGTTCATGTCGGGGTCGGTGCCGAGGCGGACGCTGACGGTGAGCTGGTAGGAGCCGTCATTCGCGCTCACCGAGCGCATGGAGACCATGTCCTGCACGCCGTTGACTGCGGTCTCGATCGCTTGGGCCACCGTCTCTTCCACCACCGCTGCCGACGCACCAAGCACGGTCGCGATCAGGGTCTCACCCTCGCGCAAGCCTTCGACGATCTCGGCGATGGCGCGGGTGGTGTTGCCGACGCGCCCGCCGCGCATCGCCGCACAGCCCTCAGCGTCGACCACGAACAGGTCTTGCCCTTCGCGGTCTGTGAGCAGGGCGTAGCGAGGAATGATGAGGGCGCGCCGAGCCGGCGCGGCGCCGCACGTATTTTCAGCACCTCGCGCTGCCTGACGCGGGCAGCGATGCGCACCGCGGCTTCCGTTTCCTAGACGCGCGCCCGGGCGATTTCCGCCTCCGCACGGGGCTGGTCGCGCGTGGCGACGGAGTTGGTGTTCGTGTTCACCGGCTCCTCGGCGCGCGCGAGCTACAGGTCCGCATTGAGCTGGGCGGCCAGGGCAGAGGCGAGATCGGCCCCGCGGCTGGCCACCGCCGCCTTGAACGGCGCACGCTCCAACATCACCAGGAGATTGCCCGCGCGCACCTCCTGGCCCGCCAGGAAGCTTCGGTCGCGCAGGAACCCTCTGACGCGGGCGACGATCTGAACCGTGTCGACCGCACTGACCCGCCCGACGAAACTCGCGCGGCCTTCGACCGCCCGACGCTCGACCGGCACCACGCCGACGGGAGGGGCCTGGCTGGCGGCGGGCTGCGCGCCGGCCGGTGACGATGCTGCACCGGCAACCTGGCAGAGCAGCACGAAGAGGTCCGTGCACATGCGACCCGAGCTCCAAGATGGCGGGCCGAAACGCCAGCCTTCCCTGCCCCGCACCGACCACGTCAGTCGCGATTGACAAACCTTGTCGGCAAGCCTTGGCGAGGGTCGGGCCACAGGCTATCTCGCCGCCGGCCGCAGCGCGCATCCTGCGGCTGCGCCGGCCGCATCGTCCGGCGCAGGAGAGGATAGGCTGGGGGGGCGAACATGGCAGAGGATGAGGAGCTTCCGGAACTCGGCATCTCGCTCGACACGGTCTGCTGGCTGATCGCGCGCGCCCGTGCCTTCGATGCCAAGGAAGCCGGCAACGGCGACACGGATGCCGATGAGGACGATGTTGAGGCGCATCTGCTCGACGAGGAAGCCGATACGATCGAGCTGGAGATGCGCGAGGCGATCGCCGACCTGAACGAGGACGAGCAGGCGGCACTCATCGCGCTGGTCTGGGTGGGGCGCGCCGAGTTCGACATCAGCGAGTGGCAGGAGGCGATCCGGCTGGCCAAGGAGCGCAACTTGCGCAACGCCGATGAGTATCTGCTCGGCATGCCTTTGCTTGCCGACTATCTCGAGGAAGGCCTGGCCGCCTTCGGGCTCTCCTGCGAGTGATCGCACGCGACCAGTCGATCGTCGTGCTCACCGGGGCAGGGATCTCCCGCGAATCGGGGCTCGCCACCTTCCGCGACAAGGACGGGATCTGGGCCAAGGTTCGGCTCGAAGATGTGGCAACCCCGGAGGCCTTCGCCCGCGACCCCGCTCGCGTGCATGCCTTCTACAATGCACGCCGGCGCCAGCTGCGCGACCCCGCCGTGCAGCCGAATGCGGCCCATCTCGCGCTTGCCCGGCTGTCGCGCGAATGGCCGGGCGGGGTGACGGTGGTGACGCAGAATGTCGACGACCTGCACGACCGCGCTGGCACGGCGAACCTGATCCACATGCATGGTGAACTGACCAAGGCGCGCTGCACAAACTGCGGGGCGGTCATGCCCTGGCTCGAGGACCTTTCGCTTGCCACACAATGCCCGGCCTGTGGCGCGACCGGCACGCTCCGCCCGCACGTCGTCTGGTTCGGCGAGATGCCGCTGGCGATGGACCGGATCTATGCCGCACTTGAGGCGTGCTCCCTCTTCGTCTCCATTGGCACCTCGGGCGCGGTCTACCCCGCAGCGGGCTTCGTGGCTGAAGTGCGCGGCCGCGCCCGCACGCTGGAGCTCAACCTCGAACCCTCAGAGGGCAGCCATTTGTTCGACCAGTCGATCCACGGCCCGGCCACCGCGCTCGTTCCGGCCTTCGTCGCGCGCTTGCTCGGCTCCCTCTGATGCCTGCCGCGCTGCGGTCAGAAATGCACCACATCCCTCCCTTCAGCCCGAGCATTTCGCGCGCCTCGGCCGGGGTGGCGACGGCGACCAGGTGACGAAAGCGGACGTCTGTTCCCCCCGCCCCCCACTCGCGCGGGGTGGCGTGGCGAGGCGGGCACGCCCGATATGATCGGCAGCGATGCGCGCGGCGTCTCCTCCTCCTCCCCCTCCCACGGACGAGATCCGCGCCTGCCGGCTGTGCGAAGCCCATCTGCCGCTCGGGCCAAAGCCGATCTTCCAGCTCGACCCTCGCGCGCGGCTTCTGATCACCAGCCAGGCACCGGGGAGGAAGGCGCATGCCTCGGGCCGTCCGTTCGACGACCCCTCAGGCGATCGGCTGCGCGATTGGCTGGGGATCGACCGCGCGACCTTCTACGACCCCTCGCTGATCGCCATCCTGCCGACCGGCATGTGCTATCCGGGCCGCCTGCCCAAGGGTGGTGATGCGCCGCCCAGGCCCGAATGCGCGCCGCACTGGCACCCGCGCGTGCTGCCCGCCCTGCCCGAGGTGCGGCTTCGCCTGCTCGTTGGCAGCTATGCGGTGCGGCTGGTGCTCGGGCCCAAGCTCGCGCTAGAGGAGGCGGTGCGGCGGGCGGAGTCGTTCCTGCCGCGGCACTTTCCGCTGCCGCACCCGTCCTGGCGGACGCAGGTGTGGGTGAGGCGCCACCCCTGGTTCGAGACCGAGACGATTCCCCGCCTGCGCGCGCTGGTGCGGCAGATCCTCGCTCAGCCCTGAACGGGCTCGACCGGCACCGCGACCTCGTTTCGCCGCAGCGCCGGAATAGTCCAGGGCGGGTCGAAGAACCAGGCCTCCGACTCGCCGGCTGGCCGCCAGGCCGAGCCGCGCAAGGCCGCGAGCAGGCGTTGCGTCTCCGCCTCCACCTCGCGCGCGCCGGTGGTGCCGCTGAACCGACGGACGGCGACCAGCGCCTCAGGCAACTCAACAATGCGCACCCGCGCATCGAGCGGTTCGGGCAGCGTCTCCCGCGTGTAGCGGGCGGGCATGAAAAAGCGGATCACCCACCCCCCCTCGCCGCGCCCTTGCGCTACGGGAGCCGTCATGCCGATCCGTTCGCCCTTCGCCTGCGCGACAGGGGCGGTCATGCCAATTCGCTCGCGCGCGCGGTTGGCGCCGAAAATGTAGTCAGCGAGCGGGCGGAAGCCGGCGTTGCGCGCCGAAACAGGGTCGCCCGCCACCACCACCTCGGCGGCAAGCCGAGGGCCGTAGCGGCGCACTTCGAACCCCTCGCCGCGGGCGATCACCGCGTAGGCGGGCTCCTCGGTCGAACGCGCACCGACCACAGAACAGGCTGCGCTTAAGACAAGGCCGGCAGCGGCGGAGGCTGCGCGAAGGAGGCGAAACGGATCCATCGCCGAGGACATGGGATGGCCATGCCGCGCGTCATCCCTCGCCCGCCTCGAGGCGCGCGATCTCCTCGTCGGAATAGCCGAAATGGTGCGCGATTTCGTGGATCAGCACATTGCGCACGAGGTCGCGCAAATCGACCTCGGTCTCGATCCACTCGGCGAGGATGGGCAGGCGATAGAGGTGAATGATCTCGGGTTCGCGCGCCACGTCGGTGAGGCTGCGCTGGGTGAGCGGCACGCCGCGCCAAAGCCCGGTCAGGTCCCACCCGGTCTCCAGCCCCATCTCCGCCACCGTCTCGTCGTCGGGAAAGTCGTCGACCACGATCGACACGCCCGCAAGCAGACGGCCGAGGTCGCGCGGGAAGCGCGCCTGCGCCCAGGCGAGAGCCTGATCGGCGAGCGCGACGATCTCCTCCGTCGTCGGGGGCGTGGTGAAGCACCGCACAAGCCTTAGATGAAGGGTGGTCAGCAACGGAGGCAAGCGCATGGTGCAGCGATTGACGGAGGCCGAGCGGGCGCGGCTCGCCACCGACCTTCCCGCGTGGCGCATGGTCGAGGGGCGGGATGCGATCGCGCGCTCGTTCCGCTTCAAGGACTTTGGCGAGGCCTGGGGGTTCATGAGCCGCGTCGCGCTATTGGCCGAGAAGCACAACCACCACCCTGAGTGGTCGAACGTCTGGAACCGGGTGGAGATCCTGCTCACCACGCACGACGCGGGGGGCCTTTCCGAACGCGACCTCGCGCTCGCGCGCGCGATCGACTCGCTCCTTCCTCCGGCCTGAGCGTCAGTGGCCGGCGGCGGCGCCGGCGGGTCATGCCGCCGGCTTCGGCACCCGGCGGCGGAAGTCGGCCGCCATTTCCTCGAGCGTGACGAAGCGCACCCCGGGCTGGCGGAGCATGTAGGAAATCAGCCGCTCCAGCATCATCAGCACCTGCGGCCGGCCCGAGACGTCCGGGTGGATGGTCATCGGCACCACGGCGTAGTCGTACTCGCGGTGGATGAAATCGAAATGATCCCGCCAGATCTCCTCGAGATGGCGCGGGTTCACGTAGCCGTGGCTGTTGGGGAACTTCTTGATGAACATCATCGGCGGCAGGTCATCAAGCCACCAGGAGGCGGGAATTTCGACCAGATCCGTCGGCCGCCCCTTGGAGAACGGCTTCATCCAGGTCTCTGCCGGCTGGGAATAGTCGATCTTCGTCCAGGAGTCGCCCGTCCGCACATAGTAGGGGAGGCAGTCGTGGTGCATCAGGGAATGGTCGTAGGCGATTCCGCGCGCGAGCAGGATCTCGATCGAGGTGGCCGAGACCTCCCACCACGGCGCGACGTACCCGACGGGCCGCCGGCCCCAGTGCTTCTCGATCAGCGCGATCGAGCGGTCGAAGATCGCCTCCTCCTGTTCCCGTGTGAGCGCGAGCGGGTTCTCGTGCGAATAGCCGTGCAGCCCGATCTCGTGCCCGGCCTCGACCACCATATCGGTCTCGCGGGGGAAGCTCTCGATCGTA
>CALFVI010000067.1 GCA_937928775.1 uncultured Elioraea sp.
CCCGTTCGCCGGCACTCTGGCGCTGATTGTGGACACGATCGGCTTCTGCGGACGCTTCTTCGCCGAAGCGATGGAGGAGGCGGATCGCGGCCTGCAGGAAGCTCTGACAGCACTCGGCGCGCGCCCCGCCGCCGTCATCGCATGCGCCGTCTTTCCCGCTGCCCTGCCGTCCATGATCGCAACTGGCCTGTTCAGCCTCGAGAAGGCCACACGGTCGTCGGTCGTGCTCGGCCTGGTCGGTGCCGGTGGCATCGGCATGGAGGTTGAGGTTGCGTTGACCTTCTTCAACTACCAGGAGGCCGCGACGATCATTCTGTGCATCTTCGTTTTGGTCTTGGTGGTCGAGCAGGCATCGTCGCTGTTGCGCCGCCGCATCATCGCGTGACTCCACCTACCGGCTGGCGGGGCGGGGTGATGGGCGTCTCCGCCCAGAACCGGAGCGCGTGCAGGCTCTCCGTCCGGTCCGCCCGCTGCCAGCACCTCCCGCCACCTTATGGTTGCCGTCGACAGACGGGGCGACTGTCGTCGGCGTTGCAGGCACTCGGCGCACCACCTAAAGCTTGAGGCCATGAAGGCCCTGGCTCTGGTGACCCTGACCGGCGAAGCGCTGCGCTCCCACCTCGACGACCTGGCGCGCCTGCGCATCACCGTCTTTCGCGAGTGGCCGTATCTCTACGAAGGGGACGAGGCCTACGAACGGCGCTACCTTGCGCGCTACGCCGACGCACGCGGCGCAGCGGTGGTGCTCGCCCTCGATGACGGCCGCGTGGTCGGCGCCTCGACCTGCCTGCCCCTCGCCGAGGAGGACGAGGAGATCATCGCACCGTTCCGGCAAGCCCAGTGGGATGTCGAGACCGTGTTTTACTTCGGGGAATCGGTTCTGCTGCCGCCGTATCGCGGGCGTGGCGTCGGCGTTGCCTTCTTTGCCGAGCGCGAGGCGTGGGCGCTGCGATTTCCGCGCATCCTCTGGTCGACCTTCTGCGCCGTCGAACGC
The DNA here is from genome assembly GCA_937928775.1 of uncultured Elioraea sp. Taxonomy (GTDB): domain Bacteria; phylum Pseudomonadota; class Alphaproteobacteria; order Acetobacterales; family Acetobacteraceae; genus Elioraea. The sequence continues at coordinate 995 of CALFVI010000067.1, forward strand.
GACCCCACCGACCCGCGCCGACCCGAAGGCTACACCCCGCTCGATCCCTTCTGGCGCAAGCGCGGCTACGAGAAGAGGCCTGATCTCGCCTGCACCCTCGCGTGGCGCGAGGTCGGCGGGACCGAGGAGGTTCCGCACCGTCTCACGTTCTGGCTGAAGCGGCTGCGCGAGACGACGTGATGCTGCGGGTTGCAACGCTCGCCTGGAAGATCGAGCGTTCGGTCTCGGTCGAGGCCTTCGCCGCCCGCCTTGAGCGCTGGCTTAGCGAGGCGCGTGCGGCTGGCGCGCAGCTTATTTTGTTGCCAGAATATGCCGCGGTCGAGGTGGGGGCGACGGTTGCGGGCGGGCGCGGCGCAGCGGCGGAACTTGCTGAGACGGTGGCGCGGGCGGAAGCGATCGAGGCCGCGATGGCCTCCGCTGCCGCGCGTCACGGCATCTGGCTGGTTGGCGGATCGCTCCCGGTACGGGAGGGGGAGCACGTGGTCAATCGCGCCACGCTGTTCACACCCGACGGAAAGCGGGCTGTGCAACGCAAATGCACGGTGACGCGCTTCGAGGCCGAACTCTGGGGTGTCAGCGCAGCCGGCGAACCGTGCGCGATTGACACGCCCTGGGGCCGCCTCGGCATCGCGATCTGCTACGATTGCGAATTTCCCCCCATCGTGCGCGCGCTGATCAAAGCGGGTGTTTGGCTCGTCCTCGTGCCGGCCTGCACCGACACGCCTGCCGGTGCCACGCGTGTGACCATCTCTGCCCGCGCCCGGGCAATCGAGAACCAGGTGTTTGTCGCAGTCGCACCAACCGTCGGTGCTGCGCCCTGGTGCGAAAGTCTCGATCGTAACCACGGTCGCGCTGGCATTTACGGACCGGCCGATCGCGGGTTTCCGGCAGACGGCGTGATCGCCGAAAGCTGTCCCGACACGCCAGGACTCGTTGTCGCGGATCTCGACCCCGAGGCGATCGCGCGCGTGCGTCGCGACGGCGCGGTGCGCAACCATGCCGATTGGCCGCGCGGCGACCTCCGCGCTGTCGTCGTCTCGCCCGAATGAGCCTTCTCTATCTGGTCGCCGGAGAGGCATCGGGAGACGTGCTGGGGTCCAGACTGATGCAGGCCCTTCGCGCGCGCCGTCCCGATCTGACGTTCGCCGGCATCGGCGGGGCGCGCATGGCGGAACAGGGACTCGTCTCGCTCTTTCCCATGGAGGAATTGTCTTTGATGGGGCTGGCGGAGGTGGTGCCCAAGCTGCCGCGGCTGCTCCGCCGCCTCGCCGAGGCTGAGGCCGATGTGCTGGCAAGACGGCCGGACGCGCTGATCACCATCGATGCACCATCCTTCACCCTTCGCCTCGCAGGCCGCGTGCATGCGAAGGGCGTGCGCACGATCCACTATGTCGCGCCGCAAGTGTGGGCTTGGCGGCCCGGACGAGTGCGCAAGATTGCACGCAAGATCGACCGGCTGCTCGCACTCCTGCCGTTCGAACCTGCCTTCTTCAGCGCGGCGGGCATCACAACCGATTTCGTTGGCCATCCCGTGATCGAGTCGGGGGCGGATCGTGGCGATGCGATGTCATTCCGGCTTCGCTTCGGACTTGGCGTGAACCGCCCAGTGCTTGCGGTGATGCCAGGCAGCCGGCGGGGCGAACTCGCGCGCCACCTGCCGATCTTCGTGCAAGCGTGCGCGATTGTGCGCGACCGTTGCCCCGACCTCGCCCTGTTCGTGCCAACTCTGCCGCATCTCGAAGCGATCGTGCGCAGAGCGCCATGGCCTGTGCCGCCGATCATCGCCGCAGACCCTGAGACAAAGCACGATGGCTGGGCGGCCGCGACCGCAGCGCTCGCCAAGTCCGGCACAACGTCGCTTGAACTTGCGGTCGCCGGAGTGCCGCACATCGTCGCCTACCGCGCCAACCCAGTGACAGCGGCCATCGTGCGACGGCTCGTCAGGGTGCCGCACGCGAGCCTGGTCAATCTCCTTGCCCAGGCTGAGGTTGTTCCCGAATTGCTGCAGGACCGCTGCGTGCCGTCGGCTCTGGCCGATGCCGTCTGGTCCCTCTTCGAACAAGACCTGATGAGGGAAGCGCAGCGTTCGGCCTTCGCGAACATCGTAACCAAACTTCGCCCCCTGAGCGGCCTCAGCCCATCGCAGGCAGCCGCTGAAGTGATCTGCGCTGAATTGGCGCGTGCGGCCCCGTGCTGACGGTTGCGCCTCGTTCGTCACGCCTTGCGCAGCCGACGGCAACGCTTGCATGAGGCGGGCCCGCCGCGGTGCGGTCGGATCCAAGGTATGTGGCGCTTGTCCAAACTGCGGGCTCGCGCCGTTTTCCAATGCTTCGGGCCAAGTCCCGTCCACTCGTGTCCGGCGGCGCGGGGGCGCAGGTATGGCGCGAGCCGCTCGATGTCGATTGTGAAGCTGAGCCCGGGACCGTCGCGCAGGGTGAGGCAGCCGTCGCGATCGATCTCAAGCCACTCGGTCGTCACGGTGCGGGCGAGCGGCTTCGGGTCGGCCGGATACTCGCAGAGGTCAAACGCCTCGAGTCCCGCATAAGCCTGCACGGAGGCCGAGAGTGCGAGCATCGAGGTGAAGGTATGATTGACGAATTGGATGCCCTTCGCCTCGGCGTGCCGACAGCTCTCGCGGGCGGCGGAAATGCCGCCGACCCGCCCGGCATCGATCTGTACGAAGTTGGTCCCGGCATGGTCGATCAGTGCGCGCGCGAGATCGGGCCTGTGCGCCGCCTCACCGCCAGCCAAACGCAGCGCACGGCAACGCGCAGCAAGAGTGGCCTAGGCCTCAAACGCGCAGGCCTCGAACGGCTCCTCGAGCCAGTGCGCCCGTGCATCCTCCAGCATGGGCAGCCGTTCGGCCGCGCAATCACTTTCGCGTTCGAAGGCTTGCCCGGCGTCGATCAGCAGGAGCGCGTCGGGCCCAATCGCCTCCCGCGCCGCCATCACCTGGTCGGCACCGTCCGCAAGTCGCCCCTGGCCGAACGGGCCCCAACCGAACTTCACCGCCGTGAAGCCGCGCTCCCGTGCCGCGCGGCCGCGGCGCAGCGTCTCCTCCAGCGTGTCGCCGAACAGATGCGATGCGTACGCGCGCTTGCGGACGGCGCGATCGAAGCCGACCAGGCGCCAGACGGGCACGCCGTGCAGCCTGCGCAAGAGGTCCTAGAGCGCGATCTCGATCCCTGACCAGAGATGGGCCGCCTGCAGCAGATCCATCGATCGGCTGCGCACGCGATGGGCGAGGACAAGAATGTCGTCGGCATCGGCGATGGGTGCGCCGAGCACAGTCTCCGCCACCGGACGGCATGCGCCGTGCGAGCGCGGGCAGACGAAGGCGGAGATCGACGGCAAGGGGGCCGCCTCGCATTGGCCCCAACCCATCGCGTCACCCGCGATCACGCGGACGAGCAGCGCGTCCTGGCTGCCGTCTGCCTCCTCCGTGATCCGGGGCATGGCAAGGTAGAAGAGATCGACCGCCTCAATCCGCCGGCTCATCGCGCACCACCGTCGCGGAGGAACACCTTCGCGCGAGGTTCGAACGCGGTGTCCGGCGCGAGCGGAAAGATCGGACGGGCGCAGATGCGGTGGCCCATGCTTTCGAGTCGTGCCGACGTCGCGCCAGAGGTATCCACGTTGAAGATCTTGCGCACCCACGCCCCGTACATGTGATGTTCGGTGTGCGGAGACTTGATGACGATCGCATCGAAGCGTGTCCGATCGCACCCGTTGGCGAGGGAGAGCGCGCGATCGAACAGGCTCACCGTCTGGCTCAACGCCACGATCGTGGCGTTGCCGACCTCGAGCACGACCGAGGGGTCAGTATCGAGCGAGGTGCCCATCGTCTCAAGCCGCGTCCTGCCGTCGCGCAGAAATTTGACGCGCACCTCGACCGGCCAGAGCGAGAATCGAACGGGATCGTGCACGCCGCCGAGCGTGGTGCGGATGGTCGCCCCCACCCCGGTGCGGTGAGCAAGCGTGGCGGCTGGCGGGTCGACGATCTGCGTCAGGACGCGAACAGGGAAACGCTGCTCAACGAGAGCCCGAACGAACACGTTCAAATCCCCCGTCGCACCCGATGAGGTCGCATCCGCAGCGTCCGTGAACACGACGGGCCCGCCCAGCGCCTTCGCCTGTACGATCGCATCGTCAACAGACGCATGCTTCCCGTGAATGCGATGGCGCAGCGACCAGAACCGTGCCGAGAAAGAGAGAGAGAGAGAGAGAGAGCCAAGGTGCACGCCTCATCCGGCGCCGCGCTCGCCAGCAGCTCCTGCGAGCAGAGTTCGGGAACGTCAGTGAACGGATTTCCGATCATGATGCCAGCCGCCAGCACCTTGCCTTCGGCCTCGAGGCGACGACAGCCAAGCAGCAGGTCGCCGTAGCAGCCGGTCTTGGTGATCAAATCGTCCCTTCGCACGAGGGCGGAGATGACAACGCGCACGATCGCCGGCGATGGCGCACCCGAACGGAGGCGGAGGAGAAAGCGCGCAGCACGTTCGCCCGTGTCGGCGAAATCGATGGGCGGATAAGGCCAGGAGAGCGCGAAACCGTCGATGACCCGCATCATGCGCCGGCTCGCGATGCCGTGCAGGTCGAGCGAGATCACGATCGGTGTGCGGGAACCGACGATGCCACGCGTGGCCTCGAGCAGGGTGCCCTCAGGATCGAGATTCCCATCCGCGCCCATGGCACCGTGCAGCGAGAGATAGACGCCGTCCACGCCCTCGGCGCATCGTTCCACTGCTGCGATGAACTGCGCACGCAACCGCGCCCAGCCCGGCGCTGAAAGGAGGCCCGCACTTCCCGCCCGTGCCGAGATGGCCGGCACGACCTCGACGCCGCGGGCGGCGAAGACGGCGAGCGCGCCGCCGATCGCCGTGTTCAGCCCCCGCTGTGCCAGCATCGCCTCTCCTTCTTCGATGCGAAAATTCTCGTACTGCGAGGGCAAGGGGTTGAAGGAGGAGATCTCCTGCATGCATTCGGCGATCAGGATCCGCGGCACGACAGTCTCCCTCTCGGTCATCCGGTGGTTTCGGCGTGATGGCAGGCGACGGACCACCCTTCCGCAACATGGCGCAAGGGCGGCCGCTTAGCTCGGCAAATCCGGTCCGCGTGCGGGCAGCGCGCGGCGAAGGCGCATCCGCGCGCGCCGACCGCATCCTCCGTCGCCTCGTCCGCCTGCACGCCGCGCGGGCGACGGAGTGAGGGATGCTCCACCGGCAGCGACGCGATCAGCAGTCGCGTGTAGGGGTGGCGCGGACGTGCGAACACGGCATCCGTCTCGCCGATCTCGACGATCCGGCCTGCGTCCATCACGGCGAGCCGGTTCGAGATGTGCCTCACCACCGCGAGATTGTGCGAGATGAAGAGGTACGTGAGGCCCAGGTCGCGCTGCAGGTCCTTCAGGAGCGCAATGATCTGCGCCTGCACCGAAACGTCGAGCGACGAAACTGCCTCGTCGCAGACGATGAAGTCGGGCGAGAGGGCGAGAGCTCTCGCGATCGCGATCGGCTGGCGCTGGCCGCCCGAGAACTCGTGAGGGTAGCGCGTCGCCGCCTCCGCCGGCAGGCCGACCAAGGCGAAATGGTCTGCAACCCGCTGCTGCCGGCTCTGCAGGGGAGCCTGCCGGTGGATGAGCAGCGGCTCGCCCAGGATCGCGCCGACGCTCCTGCGAGAGTTGAGCGAGGCGAAGGGATCCTGGAACACGATCTGCGTCCGCGCCCGTCGCTTCTGCAGTTCGGCACGGGACAGGTCCGTCAGCACCTCACCGTCGAAGACGATGCGCCCCGCCGTCGGCTCCAGCAGGCGCAGGAGCAGCCGATGAGGCGGGCGGGCCCAGCCTGATGCAACGGCGGCGACGCGCAGGACAGGGTCGCCAGGGGGCAGCGCGGGCGGAACCGGCAGCCGGCGGCACGGTCCCTGCCGTGGGCACCGGGCCTTCGATGGGACCCAGAGCACTCGTGGACCACGCGCACGCGGTCGTAAGGCGAGCAGCGCGCGGCTATGGGAATGGCGGGCGCTGTCGAACACGGCCGTTGCCGGCGGATTTTCGGCCCCACGGCCGGCCTACAGCAGCACCACCCGATCGGCGAGGTCAGCCACGACGCCGAGCTCATACGGCATCAGTATCAGAGCGAGGCCGCTGTCACGCTCGAGGACCTCGCGCGCGAGATCAAGAATTTGGGCCTGCACGGACACGTCCAGTGCCATCGTCAGCTCGTCTGCGATCAGGGGCCTCGCTTGCGCGGCCAGCGCCGAGGCGATCATCACCCGCCGCCGTATGCCGCCCGACAGCTCGTGCGGCTAGGCGCGGAAGCGCTCCGTTAGACGGGCAATTCCAACCCGGACGCGCAGCCGGATGGCGTCAGCCTACGCGGCGTGCGCTGGGAAGCCACGCCGGCCCATCAGCACCTCGACCATCTCCGTGCCCATGCGCATCACCGGATTAAGCGCGCTCAGGGGTCCTAAAAAAAACTCCTCGCGAGATCGCGGCCACACCGGGGGCGCTCCTCCTCGGACGAGAGCGCGATGAGTCTCGTGCCGCCAAGGATGTAAGAGAGAGCGGTCTCAGTCTGCACAGCGACGGTGAAAACGTAAGTGACACGCACGATCGCAGGATCCACGTCTCGGTCGCGCCGATCGAGCGCGCGGCCTCGACGAACTCGAGCTCCCGCACGACGAGGACCGAGGCGCGCACGACGCGGGACGTGTACGGCGTGCTAGCGACCGCGAGCGCGATGATCACGTTGCCGACCGAGGCGCCCAGAGTAGCGGCCACCGCAATGGCGAGCAGGATGGCAGGGAAGGGCATCAGCGCATCCATCAGTTGCATCAGCGGCTCGTGAAGACGTCGGAAATCCTCCGCCGACCCGCCGATAAGCGTGCCAGCGAGCCCGCTCGCCACGGTGGTCGCAGCGCCGATGGCGAGCAAGAGCCGGGCGCAGAACAGGAGCCGCGACAGGATGTGGCGTCCGAAATGGTCGGTGCCGAGCCAGTGCAGCGGTCCCGCTGGAGCGAGGCAGAGGCAGATATTGCCCGCAGAGGATGGTGGGGGGCGAGGATGAGAGCGAAGACGGCGGCGAGCACAAGGAAGACGAGCTGGATGCCGCCGAAGACGAAGGGACGGCTGGCCAGCAGCCGTCGCCACAGCGCCGGCAGAGCGAGGTCGCGCGGTTCCATCACGCCACGCGCACGCGGGGATCGACGACGGCGTCACGGAGAGCGAAATCAGGTTGATCAGTCCTTACACGCTGGCGAGGAAGAGGAGGCCGCCCTAGATGATTGGGAAGTCGCGCGCCAGGATCGCGCCCACGATCAGGCGGCCGAGTCTAGGATCGACAACACCTGCTCGATGACGAGATTGCCGCCGAGCAGGACGCCGGTGACGATGCCGATCACGCTGACAATCGGCACCAGCCCGTTCGGCAGCACATGCCCAAGGATGACTCAGGCGCGCGACACCCCTTCGCCTCCGCGTCGCGAACGACGTCCTCATCGAGAACATCGAGCATCTGAGAGCGCGTGGTGCGCGCGCTTGAGCCATCTGGGTCAGCCCGCGCGCGAGGCCTGGCCCATCTGAGCCTGAAAACGTGTGAACAATCCTTTGCGTTCGCCCACGCCGAGGGCGCGATTGCGGTTGGAGAACATCGCATCGATGGCAGGGTCTGCCCTCCGCTGCGAGAGGCCGATCACCCAAGGCGCTATGATGGAGCCGGGCCCCTCGAAAGGTTCGATGCCCCAAGTATGCACACCCAAAATATCACCCTGTCGGCGTGAAGCCGATCCGGCTCGCCGTCAGTCAGTCGGACACGGATAGGTCGATCGCAACACCAATCTCGCGCGTGCGCTGCTGCACGACGGTGGCGATATCGACACTGCTGCGCAGATTGGAGACGATGAAGGTAAGGCGCTCGCCGCGCTAGCCGGCCTCGGCGAGGAGGCGACTGGCAGGTACCGGGTCGCGGCGGTTTTAGTGCTCCGTGCTGTCTCGGGTGTGAAAGGGAGTGTCAGGGATGATCCAGGCCCCGTCGAGGTCGAAGATGGCGGGTAACGACACCGCCATGATCTCCTCCATGTCTAGGGCGGCGACGAGAGCGCGCCGGAACCGCAGGATCGCGGAGTGGAGCGAGACCTCCCCTCGCCCAAAACAACCGTCCCGGCCGCACGCGCTCGGGTTCGGAACGTGGTCGCTGAAACGCTCAAGGCGCAGATGGCTATCGGAGCGATATTCGACGAAGCGGAACGGACCGGTGCCGATGAAGGCGATCTGATTCCCACGCTTTGCCGCCTCCTCCGCTGGATAGATTGCGATCGGCGCGCGCGGGGGCGAAAAGATTGTCAATGAAGGTCGCCTGCACCTCCTCCAAGCGGATGGTCACCTCGTCACGCTTCGGTGCGGTGGCCGTGTCAACGGTGGCGAGCAGCGAGGCCGAGCCACCGATGCGGCGGTAGCGCTCGAGCGAGGCGACGACGTCCTCAGCCACGAGAAGCTTGGCGTTCTAGAAGAGGGCGTTGCTGCGCAGCGGAAAGGCGTAGGTATGGCCACCCTCGGAAATCCTCGCCGCAGCGGCGAGATCGAACACCAGGCGCGCATCCTCGTCGCGGGCCGATTCCGTTTCGTACAAGCTCAGGTTGATATCGCATGCGGCCCGCGTCGACGTATTGTGAACATCCAACGAATGTGGCGCCCGCACTATAGCGAGCACCGCGTCTCCTCCGCGCGCCTTGCCCTTTGAACGATGGCGCAGGCGAGTGCTGTGGTGCCCGTGTCGAACATGGTCCTGTGTCGGAAGTCGTTTTCATCGGCTTCTCCCTTCTCTGTTTCTCCGCCGCATTCGCCCTACTCAGCCGGTATAGGGCTGCATGACGACGGCGATGACGTTGCCGCGGCGCACGCGTGTTCGCTCGGCAGCCACCCACTGCACGCCCCAGTCGATGTGACGCACGGGCAGGGCCGCGCAGTCGAGGTCGGCGACCGCGTGCCGTCGATGGAAACCCGCCCCCAGCCGCCAAGTTCGGTGCCGAGCAAGAGGACGCCGCGCGCCTCGACCGCGCTGGTCAGGGTTCCGCCCTCGTCCAATCCGGCGAACAGAACGTTGAAGGGTGCACCGAAGGCTTCGGCGAGGCGCAGCGTCCGCTCAAGCCGAAGCGCGTCGTCGATGCAGTGCATGTTGGTAGAGCGAGCCCCCTCCATCACATGGCTGGCGGTGTACAGGTCGATCGAGGCGTCAACCAGCGGCAGCAGAACGCTGGCGACGAAGTCCGCCAGAATCTCCGAGAAGGTGCCGTCATGCCGCCCGGGCAAGCAACGATACAGTTCCCGCTGGTCGAGCGGCCACAGCTGGGTCGCCGCCTCCTCCGCCGGCAGGTTCAGCGCCGGCAGCATGATGATGCGGCTCTCTCCTATGGCGGGATCGAAACGGCGGGCGAACTCGCAAAGTGTCATCTGCTCCATATACTCGTCGCCATGGACGCCGACTGTCAGCAGCAGGTTGGAACGCGAGCCCGCAGCGACGACGACGATCGGGGCCATCACCACGCGCAAGCGGGACGTATTTCGCGAGAGCGGCGCCCTCAAATGGCCGGCCGATCGGCCGTTCGGCGCGAGATCGACCTCGCAGCGAATGGGGTGAGCGCGATGCGGAGGTCTGCCACCGTGGCGTTCGCGGTCGCTGCCGGCATGCGCCTTCCGCCCTCGCTTCGGCCGACACGGCCTTCCATCGCGCTAGGTGGCAGATCGGTAACAATCCCGTCATTCTCGACCTCGGGGAAACGCTGGCTTTGCGCACGATGTCGCCTTTAGGCTTGCCATCGAAGGCTGAGCGATGGAGGCGATCGTCGCCAAACACCGCGAGTTGCTCGACTGCCTTGTCACCGGTGAGCGGCCCCGCATTGCCGATGCGCTCCCGCAGCACATCACGCCCACGACCAGAAGGATCGATTTCGACGCGATCATCGCTGCACGCCGACGCCGCGGGCACGGAGGCCAAGCTGAGGGTCGATACCGGCGCCTCCGATGCCTCCTCGCCGAACGGGCTGGAATGGGCGATGCGGACGGCGCAGATGCTCGCCGCCCACGGCGTCGCCTGGTTCGAGGAGGCGCTGCCGCCCGATGCTCTCACCGACCACCAGGGACGGCGCGAGCGCGCGCCGGTGCCGATCGCCGGCGGCGAGGTGCTGACACGGTGCTGACAGGGCCGAAGAGCTTGCTGCCCTGGCTCGCCGACGGCGCGCTCGATATCGTGCAACCAGATCTCACGAAGGTCGGTGAGCTCAGAGAACAGCGCCGAATCGCCTGGCTCACGCGCGAGTTCGGCGTGCGCAACGTGGGCCATGGCGGGAACACCGCGATCGGGCTTGCGGCTGCCTGCTGCTTGCCGCCGCCTTGCCCCACTCGCCGCTCGTCGACTACATCGCCGGCAAAGCTTATGTTGTCGGCATCGTCGCCAAATCCTGGGCTGTGAACGCCGACGGCATGCTCGTGGTGTCGCAGAGCTCCGGCCTTGGCATCGCACTCGATCGCGACCGGCTGCGCGAGCTGACGCTAGACGCGACTCCCCTCTTCGCGGGCTGATCGGGCGAGGGCGATGGTATGCGCGGGTCGAGCCGCGACGGGTCCTCCCTCCGGTCAGAGACCCGTCGTGTGCACGATCGCCTCGGACCAACGCCAGACCTCGGGAAGCAGGTCGACCCCGCGCCCAGGGCGGGAGAGATCGACGCTGACGCAGCCCTGATCGACGGTCGGCAGCCCCTCTGCCACCTCGCGGCACCAGCCCGTAGAGAAGGCGCGCACAGTCACCTGGATGAGCGCGTTGCGGGCATCAAGTGAAAGGTGGCAGGAGGCGCCGTTGACAGTCGGCCCCGTACAATCGTGCAGCACGATCGGCACTAGGTAAGCCTAAGCGAGGCCCGCGATGCGATAGGCTTCGCTCACGCCACCGCGCCCGCTGGGGTCGAGCATCACCATGCCCGCCGCTCCGCTCTCGAGATACTCGCGAAAGGCAAGGGTGACGAAGAGGGTCTCGGAAGCGCACACTCAGGCCTTGCTGTGCCACGATAGGTGGCGAGAACCTTGATGATGTCGAAGCGGAACGGATCCTCATGCGAGCAAGTGTCGAACCCGGCCAGCCGCCCGGTGAGCCTGCCCACAATCGGCATCGGCCACAGCGAAGCGAACTCGACCATGAGGTCCATCCGATCGCCCTCGCTGCGGTGGATTTTGCGGAACGGCTCGAGGGCGGCGCGCAGTTCCTCGGGCGAAATGTCCCAACCGCCCGTCTCTTCCGCGGCGATGTCGAGGGCGGACTTGCCGCGCGTCCCAACCCCGCTGCCGCTCCAGCCGAGTGAGGTGCGCGAGCTGTCCATCAGCGCCCCGATGCGCCCCGCGTGCTTGCCCACGAGCCTGGGTGCGGCCCACTCGTGCGGGTAGGCCTCCCCGGTCGCCGCGCCCATCAAGGCCTCGCCGAAACCGCTCAGGCCCTGGTCGGCGTCGAGCTGAACTCGGAGCACGTTTGCGAACTCAGCGACCCTAAGCGCGGTGACGCCGGTGATCCGCATGCCAGCCGAACCTGAAGGGAGGGAGGCGGCGAGCAATCCGTGCTTCCCGCCGTTGCCGCGAGTGACCGCCCAGCGGCGCACGGCGGCCAGCGTGGCGTTGAGCCACTCGAGAGTCTCAGTGCCGATGCTCGCTGCCTGCCGGTCATAGACGGGCTCAACCGCCTGGCGGAATCGCGTGAGCTCGGCCGGGCTGAACCCGGTGATCTGCATGCGCTGGCGGCGAAGGTTGGGGAGAGAACGCGAGGGGAGCTCGCGCGACACCGGGCGCTGCTCGTCACACCCGACCACCGCGAAGTCGACTAGGGCTTTCTTCTCGTCCGCCGACAGCCGGTCCCCGGGCTGCTTCGCGTAGAGAACGGAGAACGGCATGTTGGCGCGGTTGGTCGCCGTCAGCAAGCGCTGGACCTCTGATATGCGCATCGTGTCGGTGGTGACGAACCGGTTCTCCTGACCGTCGATCGCGCGCGTCTTTAGTGCGCTGAACACCTCGCCGAACGCCGTCGCGATCGCGTTCGCGCCCACCGTGCGGAACGGATCGAGGCAGATTTTTTTTGCATGACGCGGACGCACATCCCGTTCATGTCCTCGAGACGGCTCACCGCACCGTGGGAGTCCGTAACGTTGCGGAAGCCGTCCTCCCACGAAGCGAAAGTGCGGGGGCCGACGGCCGGCAGCTTGGCCGATATCCAGAGGCCGAATTCGCCGTCGAGCACCGCATCCGCCCCGCGTTCGTTGTTGAACTGGAAGAGGAGCGTCGAAGACGCCGAGCTCCGGCACCTTACCGACCAGCGGCGATGTCTCGGTGATGACCATCTCGAGAGTGCCCGCGCGCAGCGACTGGCTGGCCTGCAGGTCACCGCCGCGCGCACCGCTTCAGAGGCCTGCAGGCGATGCCACTCTCTCCGGACCGATCGGCGAGACACGCGCCATCCGCGCCACTCCGTTGCCGACGGTGTGTTCCTGGTTGACGCCATTCGAGACGCGGATCGCGCATTCCAAGAACTGCGCACTCGCCGGCGCGCAAGCGAAGACAACCGAGACGCCACTCAAAAGGCTTAGGGAAACGCCGGCGAGAACCCGTTGCGGGTTCACAACGTGAGCGGCAACCCCGAAGATGACGAACCCGATCGATGGCGGGATGACCGGCGCGATGATTCCTCAAGCCGCGATCAGACCGGCCGAGTTCGGCAGGGGATCGGCGGCTTGGCGCATCATGGCGACACAGCCCAGGCCGCCATTGACATGGCCGATGAGGCTGATGGCGAAGGCGACGATGCGGCGCGACACTCTGCCGGCGTTCATCAGCTCCTCCGCCAGCATAAAGAAAGGCATGGCGAGGAGCTGGACGTTATCCGTGCTCTCGACCGCTGCGCGCAGACACTCTGTGCGTCGAAACTGCCGAGCCACAGCCCCCGCGCGAGGCCGCTAGCGATGAAGGAGAAGGAGACCGGCAGCGCGATCGCCAGCCCGCCGTACACTGAGGCAACGAATACCGCGATCAGCACGAGCACGCGCTCGAAGGGTTCGCGCCGTTTCGGCGTCATAGCCGCCAGCGAAGTGTTGGCGCTCCGCATCGGCGATCCGGACGGTCACAGCACGAAGGAGGCGCCCGAGCGAGAGCAAAGCGAGGGCCGAGGCGGCGACGAAGCAGACCGCGTAAATCCAGATTATCGGCAGGCCGGTGATTGACGCCCGGTTGCTAACATGCAGCGGCAGAAGCTGCCATATTGCCCAGCGGAGCACGACAGAGCAGAGGAGGGAGCAGTACCTCGGCCGCCACGAGGCAGGCGCGCCGGCCGCGTTGCCCAAAGCGTGCGACAACCGCAGCGATGCCGATGTAAGCCTGCTCAAGCGCGGCAACCACGGCGCCGATGAAGCTCAGTCAGACGCAGACATAGCGCGACATCTCCTCGGTGATCGAGATACCGCCGCTGAACAGCAGAATGTCCAGTGAAGGAGACCCGCACGAGCCCGCCTGGGGCAACGTCCGGGATGGGTGCGACGGCCAGCCTCGCCGACGCTTTGCCGCTTGGCTGCTCGGTCGTGTCCTTTGGTGTGGCGAGCGCGAACCCACGCCCAGACCGCCCGGATCAAAGCTTCCGAACAAAGCCACGAGCAGCGACACTCGGTCTTGCAAATCGCCGTGATCAGGACGTGGTTTTGCGCGCAGAGTTTGCTTAGCCATCACCCCAGCGCTTGCGTTGCGTGCGGCGCTCAGGGTCGAGCGACTCTCGTCGCGTAAGCCTCTCGCCAACGCTGTTGGCCAGCAAGGTGACGCTCTGATAGGCAGGCCCACGGCAGCGGGGCCTTCGTCGTGGACAGCAACCTCTACTGTACCGGCCCACAGACCGACGTGCTAACGAGCCCGCTGCCGATGAAAATGATCGGAGACGTCACCGAAACGGAAAACGCGCTCCTCTCCGAGTCGGCGGCCGAGGGCCAGGTCGAGGAGATTGCGGTCCGGCTCGGCCTCGAGCGCTGACCGCTCGACGGGTGGCTCTCCTGGATAGCCCGCGTGGTTTTGCGCGACCTCGGCACCTCCTGGCGCGAACAGGTGCCCGTGTCGAGGCTGATCCTCGACCGTTTGCCATTGACGGCCTTCCTCACCGGTTCCGCCGCCCTGCTCGCCATGCTGTTGGGAGGCGTGCTCGGGGTCGCGCTGTCGGGGAACGGGCGCCGGTGGCCGGTCGCCGCGCTGTCTGCCCTGCATGCTGTGCCGACTGATCTCGTCGGTCATGCATTGACCATCCTGTTCAGGCTGACGCTCGGCCTTCTTCCCGTCTCGGGAATGGCCGATGCCCGCGCGCCCGCCAGCGGGTTCTGGCCCGCCTTTGTGGAGAGGCTGCGTCACCTCGCGCTGCCGGTAATGGCACTCACGCTGCACCAACTCTGCTTCACCGCGCTCCTCGTGCGCGCTCTCGTTGGTCAGGAGCTGCCGCGTCCCTCCGTGCTGGCAGCGATGGCACGCGGCTGCAGTCGACGGCGCGCGCTGTGGCTACACGCGGCCCCGAACGCGGCTGTCCCAGACGCTACCCTCACCGCGGCGCGGATCGATGCGCTCGTCGGCGGCGCGGTGACGATCGAGACTGGCTTCGCGCTGCCAGGGCTCGGGCGTCTTGCTGTAAGCGCCGCCCTCGCCCGCGACCATCCCGTTGTCGTGGGCTGCGTCGTCACCGCCTCGCTGGTCGTGTGGATGGCGAACCTCATGGTCGATGCGCTGACGCCTCTGCTCGATCCCCGCTCGCGGCTGACTTGATGCGCTGGGCCGAGCGTTGGCCGGCGGCGGCTGCCTCCGTTGCCCCTCTCACCCTATGATGGGAGTCAGAGACTGGCCAGCGACCGCACGCGGCGTGCGCTTCACCCGCCTGCCCTCGTCGGCTGGCGGCTTCGGGCCGCGCCGGCGTTTGGATGTCCCGCGCTTCAGCGTGGCAGGGCGAAGCGGGCGAAGGATCGCGCGAGCTCCTCGTAGATCGCGCGCTTGAAGGAGACGGCGAGGGCTGGCAGCTCTGCGAGCTCCGCCCAGCGCCAGGCATCGAATTCCGGATGGGGGTCGGCATCGAGGCGGATGTCAGCATCAGTGCCAAGGAAGCGGAGGGCGAACCATTTCTGCCTCTGCCCGCGATACCGCCCACCGAGCGCTTTTCCCACCAGCTCAGGTGGCAGGTCGTAGGTCAGCCAGTCTGGGTGCTCGGCGAGGATTTCGGCCCTATCGGTGCCAATCTCCTCGGCGAGTTCGCGTAGCACAGCGACCCGTGGATCCTCCCCCTCGTCCATTCCTCCCTGCGGCAGTTGCCAGCCCCCTGGCGCCCCTTCTACATTAGGCAGATCGGCCCGGCGACAGACGAGCACCCGTCCATCCGGCCCGAACAGCACCGCCCCAACATTCAGGCGATAGGGGAGCAAAGACGAAGCCATGCCCCCGCGGCTCCTAGCGATGCTCAAGGTCGAGCCTCCGCCGGCGGGCGCACAACGATGGCGCTGACGGGCGCTAGCACGATACCGCGGAACTCCAGACCCTCGACCCAAGAGGCAAGGCGCTCGAGAGTCAACTGCGAAGGGCCTGCAATGCCAAGGGCCACACCGCGCTCCCGGGCCAGGCGTTCGAGTTCGGCAAGGCGCGCCTCGATCTCGGGTCGTGACACCCGCTCATCGACCACCAGGTCAGCGCTCCGCGCGGGCAGTACGGTCGTTGGACGCTCGCCGGGCCTTGCCTCAATGAACAGCAGTCCCCTCTCGCGCAGCAACTCGTAGACGGGGCGCATCGCCTCATTCGAGGCCATGAACCGCTCGCCACGCAGCACGGCAGAAGCGGCATTGGTGACTCCGACATAGCCCGTGCCGCGTCCCAGCACCCACTGGAGCCGCGCCATGTTCTCCGGCGGAGGATTGCCGGTCATCAACGCCCGCGGCCCGGGATCGTTGAGAGGAAAGTTCGCCGGCTCCATCGGGATACCGAGCAGCACCTCGTGCCCCGCCGCACGGGCCGCAGCCAACTGGCTCTCCAGGTTTAGCGCATAGGGCGAAAAGGCGAGGCTGATCGGCCCGGGCAGCTGTTCGATGGCGAACCGGGTCGTCGTTTCGCTCATGCCGAGGCCGACGACGAGGAGAGCAAGACGTGGCCTTCGATCGGCCTCGTCAAACGGTCGAGCGAACGCGCGCCACGCCGGAAGTGTCGCTGCTGCCGCCGCGGCTGGTCCGGCCGACCCGCCATCGCCCTGAGGGTTCGTCTCGACGAGCGGATCCGGCCGAGGTGCAACAGAGGTTTCCAGGCGCAAACCCGTGCCGGCCCCGGCCTGATCGGCGACCGAGTGTGCAGGCTCGTCAGAGCCGGACGGGCTGCCGCTAAACTCCGCCCAGAGGGCAAGCCCGGCCGCCGCTGTGAGCACCAGCCCCCAGAAAACCGCCAGGGCACGCCAGCCGCCCTTGCCTACGTGACGCTCGGCCACCGCCCGGCCCGTCTGATTGCCAGAGGTCGTTGGTCCTCTCGCCCGTTCAGTTCGAGGCCCGTCGCATCACGGCAAGCCCGCGCACGAGTTCCACCGCACGTTGCAACTGGTAATCTCGCGCAAGGTCACCGAGCTGGATTGGCGGCTGGCCCTCGATGGGCCGCGGCGGCGGGCTTGAGGACGCCTCGATGAAGCCCGGCGGCAACACGGGCGGCGGCGGGCCTGGCCGGGCGGCCTGGGCCTGATCGTTGCGCAGCGCGCGGTTGAGATTTGCCTCGCGATCCCGCGCCTCGGCTCGCGCCTCGCCCTCGAACAGCTCAACCACCACGTCCGGCTCAATTCCGGTCCCCTGGATCGAGCGGCCGGAGGGCGTGTAGTACCGCGCCGTCGTCAGCCGGATAGCGCCGTTGCCGGGCAGTGGGATCACCGTCTGCACGCTGCCTTTGCCGAAGCTGCGGGTCCCGATCACCACCGCCCGGCGATGGTCCTGCAGAGCGCCGGCGACGATCTCAGAGGCGGAGGCCGAGCCGCCGTTGATCAGCACCACGATGGGCAACCCCGCCGCGATGTCGCCTGGCCGGGCATTGTAGCGCTGCGCGTCTTCCGCACGCCGGGCGCGGGTGGAGACAATTTCGCCCTGGTCGAGGAAGTCGTCCGACACCGCCACCGCCTGGTCGAGCAGGCCGCCCGGGTTGTTGCGCAGATCGAGCACCAGACCACGCAGGCGCGTGCCACCCTGGGCGCGAAGCTGCTGCACGGCGCGCCTCAGACCCTGATCGGTCTGCTCGTTGAACGAGGTGATGCGGACATAGCCCACATCGTCGTCGATCAGCCGCGACCGCACAGACTGGATGCGGATCACGTCGCGTACGATGGTCATGTGAATGGGCTGGGGCACGCCCTCGCGCCGGATGGTGAGGCGGATTTCCGTCCGCGGCGGCCCACGCATCCGCTCCACCGCCTCATTCAGGGTAAGGCCCTGCACCGTCCGCCCGTCGATATGGGTGATCAGGTCACCCGGCTTCACACCGGCGCGCGCGGCCGGGGTTTCGTCGATTGGCGAGATCACCTTGACGAAGCCGTTCTCCTGCGTGACCTCGATGCCGAGGCCGCCGAACTCGCCGCGTGTCTGCACCTGCATGTCGCGGAAGGTGCGCGCGTTCATGTAGCCGGAGTGGGGATCGAGGCTCTGCAGCATGCCGTTGATGGCGGCCTCGATCACCTCGCGGTCGTTCACCGGCTCGACATATTCGGCCCTGATCCGCTCGAACACGTCGCCGAACAGAGACAGCAAGCGGTAGGTTTCGGCGCGCGACCCCTCTTGTGCCTGTGCGCCGAGGCCGAGCCAGGCGCCGACCGGCCCGTTGAGAGACGCGCCTGCCCCGAACGCCAGGGCGGCGGCGAGAAGAGCGCTGCGGAGAGTGACCTTCATGCCGGTGCGGTTCCTTGTGGCGCGGGCCCGCCTTGTGCGGCCATCTATGCGATGGGGCAAGGTATCGTCCGGTGGCGGAGCTGATCAAGGCGCACCAGCGCGCGGCGGCAACACGAATGCGGCAGAACCGGTGCCCACGACTGCCGCCCGCCGCCCGGCAGCACTGCGCTTAGCAAGTATGGCCTTTACGCTGCCGCCGATGCCGACGGTGCTGAAACTTTCCCCGCAACGCCTGCGCCCCTTTCAAAACCCTCGTCGTGGCCCTCAGTAAGCCCTGCTTCTTCGAGGTGGAACTCTGCGCTGAGGCGCGCGAGGGCGTGCCTCGCCCGGCCGACGAGCTGACGCGCGAGGAAGCGGAAGCTCGCCCAGGCCTGCACAGCCTCAGCTGGGCGGTGCTGATGGAGGCGCTCAGGATCGTTCGCCGCCACGGCAGCACGCAAGGGCGGGGCGTGAGGCGGGTCGCCGTTCGCCGTCAGCTGGGCGAGCGATGCGCCGGCGAGGGAGCCCATCGAGAAGTCCTCAGCACGCCCTGCGCCCTATCCTCCCCTGTGCCATGCACGACGAGGCTCGGCGTTTCCCCTCTCCGCCAATCGCCAGCAGCAACACGCCGTCGCAACGCCTCTGCCGCGGCGTCATTCCGCCTCGATGCCGGCTGCCCGCGCGAGCGTGGTCCATTTGACGACCTCAGCGGCGATGAAGGCGCGGAATTCTTCCGGTGTCGAGGTCAAGCTCTCAAAGCCGAGAGTGGCGCACTGTGCCCGCACCGCCTCCGTGTCCCAGGCGCGAGCGAACACGGCATGGATTGAGTCGCGGATTGGTTCGGGGAGACCGGCCGGTGCTACCACTCCCGCCCAGGCGACGAAGTCGAAGCCTTCGAGCCCCTGCTCGTGGAGACTCGGCAGATCAGGCACAAGTCGGCTCCTTTCGCGGCTGGTAACACCGAGCGGGATCAGGCGGCCTGCCTCGACCTGCGCGCGCGAGGCGGCGACGTCAACCACCATGGCATCAACCCGACCGCCGACCACGTCAATAATCGCGGGCGGTGTCGAACGGTACGGCACATGCACCATGTCAACGCCGAGCATGCGCGCAATCGTCGCACCACCCACGAT
>CALFVI010000068.1 GCA_937928775.1 uncultured Elioraea sp.
GCCAACCTGCCGGTGTGGATCGACCTTCTGCAACCAACGGAGGCGGAGGAGCGTCTGGTCGAGCGGCTGATCGGGGCTGAGTTGCCGACGCGCGAGGAGCAGCAGGAGATCGAGACCTCCTCGCGCCTCTACCGCGAGGGCGAAGTGCTTTTCCTCACTGCGCCCTTCATGTACGGGTCGGAGACTGGCGAACTCGGTTCGGCGGCGATCACCTTCGTGCTGACGGGGCAGACCCTCGTCACCGTGCGCCACGCCACGCCAAAGGCCTTCGGCATGTTTGCCGCGCGGGCGCAGAAGAACCCCGCCATGCTTGCCACTGCCGATGGCGTCATGCTCGGCCTGTTCGAGCACGTGGTCGATCGCCTCGCCGACATTCTCGAACGCGTGGGCGCGGAGATGGATCGCCGCAGTCACGCCGCCTTCCGGCTTGCTAAGAGCCGGGAGACAGCCTCCGCCAAGGACGCCGCGTTGAAGGATGCTCTCATCGCACTCGGCCAGGTGGGTGAAACCACAGCGCGCGCCTCCGACACGCTCGTCGGGCTGTCGCGAATTCTTGCCTTCATCGCTGCGGAGAAGGAGACGGCGATCCGCAAGGAGAACAAGCCTCGCATCAAGACTCTTGCGCGCGACGTGCGCGGGCTGCAGGAGCACGCGCACTTCCTCAACGAGAAGGCAACCTTCCTGTTGGATGCGGTGTTGGGCCTGATCAACATCGAGCAGACAGCGGTGATCAAGACCTTCTCCGTCGTCGCGGTTGCCCTGATGCCGCCGACGCTGATCGCCTCCATCTACGGCATGAACTTCCAGTTCATGCCGGAGCTGGAATGGGGAATCGGCTATCCTTTCGCACTCGTTCTGATGGTCGTTTCAGCCGTGCTTCCCGTCCTCTATTCCTCTATTTCCGCCGCAAGGGTTGGCTGTAGGCGCGAGGGGCGCCAGAACGGCCCGCGACGGTGAAGGGAGGCGGCTCAGGCGCGCATCAGCGCGCGAACGTGGACGCTGGCGCATTCGCCGAGCGCCGCGAGGTCATAGCCCCCTTCCAGCAACGAAACGACGCGCCCGCCGCATACCGCGTCGGCGAGTTCGACCAGGGCACGGCTGAGCCAGGAGAAGTCCGCCGTCCGCACCTGCAGCGTGGCGAGTGGGTCGCGCTCGTGCGCATCGAAGCCGGCGGAGAGGATGATCAGATCCGGCCGCCAGGCCCGAACCGCCGGGATGATCACGTCTCCCCACGCGGCGCGGAACTCCGGCCCGCCGGTCAGCGGTGCGAGCGGGACGTTCAGCACATTGTCCGCCACCCCGCGCTCGTGCGGATGGCCGGTGCCCGGGAAGAGCGGCATCTCGTGGGTGGAGGCGTAGAAGAAGTTGCTGTCATTCTCCAGGATGGCCTGGGTGCCGTTGCCGTGATGGACGTCGAAGTCGAGCACGGCCACGCGCTCGACACCCCAGCGGGCGCGCGCATGATGCGCGGCAACTGCCGCATTGCAGAACAGGCAGAAGCCCATGGGGCGCGCCGCCTCAGCATGGTGGCCGGGTGGGCGGGTGACGCAGAACGCCGCCCGCGCCCAACCCTCCATCACCGCATCGACAGCAGCGATTGCCGCCCCGGCCGACCGCAACGCCGCTTCGCGTGACCCCGCACTCATCACCGTGTCGCCATCGAGCATCACGCTTTCGCCAATCGGCGGGGCGACGGCGAGGATACCTTCAACGTAGCGTCGGGCGTGCGCGCGCGCAAGTTGCTCCACCGTCGCCCGCGGCGCCTGTTCGCGGGCGAGAGGCGCGAATTCCTCCGCCTCCAAGGCGCGTTCGATGGCCCGGATCCGCTGCGGCCGCTCCGGGTGCCTGGGCCCCGTGTCGTGGTCGAGGCAGGCCGGATGCGTGAACAGGGCGACCGTCATGGCGGGCCCGCTTTGGCTCGCCCACGCTTCTGAATGACGAAAGAATACACCCCTTGCGCTTCGCTCACGGCCACGAGCGCGTGCCCGGTCGTTTCGCAGTAGTTGCGGAAATCCGCAACCGAAGCCGGGTCGGTCGCCAGCACGCGCAGCCGCGCGCCGTCGGGAAGCGCGCGCAACGCCTTGTTGGCGCGCAACACGGGCAGGGGGCAGGTCAGGCCCTTCAGGTCAAGGGTCGTTTCCTCCATGCCCCGATGGTGCGCAGCTGGCGCGCGCTCGGCAAGCCCGGCGTCTTGCCGCAGCCCTCCCGGTCATGGCACCTCGTGTGCAACCGCGGGCGGAGCCGCCGCACAGGGAGGACCGATGGACTTCGCTTTGCCAGCCGAGCTTGAAGAGCTGCGTGCCCGCCTCGCCCGCTTCGTCGAGGAACGGCTGATCCCCCTCGAAGCTGATCGCGCCTCCTACGACGAGCACGAGAACATCGCACCCGCTTTGCTGGCGCGCTTGCGTGAGGAGGCGAAGAGCGAAGGGCTTTGGGCGCTCGCGATGCCGAAGGCGCGCGGCGGCGGAGGGCTTACCCGAACCGGCATGGCGGTCGCCTACGAGGAGATGAACCGCTCCATCTTCGGCCCCGTCGTATTCAACGCCGCCGCCCCCGACGATGGCAACATGCTGCTCCTCGAGCGCATTCTCCCTGAGGAGATGAAGGAGCGCTGGTTGCAGCCGATCATCGACGGGCGTGTGCAGTCGGCCTTCGCGATGACGGAACCGGATGGCTGCGGGTCGGACCCCTCGCTCACCTACACGCGTGCCGAACGGGTGGGTGATGCTTGGCGCATCACCGGACGCAAATGGTTCATCACTGGTGCGGGGAATGCGAAAATCTTCATCCTGATCGCGCGCACCGCGGACGATGACCGCAAAGGCCTCACCGCCTTCCTGTTCGATGCGGAAAGCCCCGGCTGGTCGATCGTGCGGCGCATCCCGATCATGGGGCCAGAGGAGCATGGCGGGCATTGCGAACTGGTTTTCGACGGGCTGCTCATTCCCGACTCGCAGCGCCTGCTTGGAGTGGGCGATGGGCTAAAGGTGACGCAGATCCGCCTCGGCACCGCACGCCTGACCCATTGCATGCGCTGGCTCGGGCTCGCCCGCCGATGCCTTGAGATCGCGACCGATCATGTCTCCCGTCGGCGCTCCTTTGGCATGATGCTGATCGATCGCGAAAGTGTGCAGGGCCTGCTCGCCGAAGCCGCGATGCAGATCGAGATCGGCCGGCACTTGGTGATGCGCGCGGCCTGGGCGCTCGATCAGGGAAGTTTCGCGCGCAAAGAGATCTCGATGGCCAAACTGGTGGTGGCCGATGCCCTGCACCGCGCGGCCGATACGGCACTGCAGCTCCTCGGCGCCAAGGGCTACTCGAAGGACACGCCCGTGGAGTGGATCTACCGCTACGCCCGCCAGGCGCGCCTTGTCGACGGCGCTTCTGAGGTTCATCGCATGGTGCTGGCGGGCTTCCTCCGCCGCGAGGGCCGCGATTTCTTTGCTTGGGGAGCCCGCCGCGATGGATGAGGCACGCCGCGAAAGCCTTCGAGTGTGGCTGGCGCAGGCGGCCGATGACGCCGGGCTTGCCATCGACGCGATGGCGCGGCTTTCGGGCGGCGCCATCCAGCAGAACTGGGGGCTTGCCGTGCGCCGCGGTGATGGGCGGCAGGAACGCTGGGTTCTGCGCACCGACAACCCAGCCACCCTGGCGGTCTCGCACAGCCGCAGCGAGGAGTTCGCGCTGCTTCGTGCCGCCCATGCTGCTGGTGTCACGGTCGCCGAACCGCTCTTCGTCTGCGAGGATGCGGGTGTGATCGGCGCACCTTTCCTCGTCATGCGGCACGTCGCCGGCATCGCTGTCGCGTATCGCGTGGTGAAATGGGATGCGATTGGCGGCGGGCGCGAGGCCGCAGCGCGCGCCATGGGGCGCGAGCTCGCGCGCATTCACTGCATACGCCCACCCCGCGCCGATCTGGCCTTTCTCGGCCATCCACCGGCCGACCCGTGCCTCGCTTTCTGCGCGGAACAGGAGCGCGCACTCGATGCCGCTGGCCCGCACCCGATCCTGGAATGGGGTTTGCGCCACCTTCGCCGCACCGCGCCTCCCCCCATCGCGCCGTCGCTCTGCCACAACGACTTCCGCACCGGAAACATTCTCTGGACGGAACACGGGCTTGCTGCGGTTCTTGATTGGGAGTTCGCCGGTTGGGGCGACCCGCATGCCGACTTTGGCTGGCTCTGCGCCCGCTGCTGGCGCTTCGGCAACATCATGATGGAGGCGGGTGGGGTTGGCCCGCGCGCCGCCCTTTACGCAGGCTACGTCGAGGCCGGTGGCGCGGTGCCGGACGCTGCGCGCGTCGCCTGGTGGGAGCTCGCCGCCCATGTTCGCTGGGCCACCATCGCACTGGCGCAGGGCGCGCGTCACCTCTCTGGTCGCGAGCCTTCGCTCGAACTCGCCCTCACGCCGCATATTGTGCCCGAGCTCGAGTGGCACATCCTGCGCGAGGTGGCGGCGCGCGAAGCAGGCCTGGAGCGCGCGGCATGAGCGGCGTGCTGGAACGTCCTGACGCTGCGGATCTCCTGGCGATCGCACGCACAACCGTGCTGGAGGAGATCCTGCCCGTCTTGCCGGAGACGCATCGCCTCGCTGCGCGGATGGTGGCGAACGCGCTCGGCATTGCGCAGCGCATGATTGCCGTCGATCCGTCTCGTCTCGCGGTGCTCGATGCACGCGCCGCTGCACTTGCGCAGAGCGCGCAAGACCCTTGGGCTGGGCTTTGTGCGCTCATCCGCTCAGGTCGAGCAGACCCGGGGACAGAGTGCCACGCTGCGGTGGCTGGTCTCCTTGCTGATCTCGCCCAGCTCAGATGTGAAACGAGCGCGCCGAAGACGCTCGCCGGAGGATGACGCCATGGAAGACGACCTGCCGAAGCACGCGGCAAACTATGTGCCGTTGAGCCCGGTTTCGTTTCTCAAACGCGCGGCGCATGTCTGGGCCGCGCGGCCGGCCGTTTTGCACGGACGCCGCCAATACACCTATGCGCAGCTCCTCGAACGGTCGCGTCGCCTGGCCTCAGCGCTTGTTGGTCTTGGCGTTGGCCGGGCCGATGTGGTCGCCGCCCTGATGCCGAACATCCCCGAAATGTTGGAGGCGCACTACGGCGTGCCGATGGCGCATGCAGTGCTTTGCCCGATCAACATCCGCCTCGATGCGGCGACGATCCGCTTCATCCTCGCCCATTCGGGAGCGAAAGTGCTGCTCGTCGATCGCGAATTTGCAGCGATCGTGGTGTCGGCGCTCGAAGGGCTCGAAGCTCGGCCGATCGTCGTCGTCGTGGACGATCCGGAAGGCCCCGGCGGGGCGGAGCTCGACGCGAGGCCTTACGAGGATCTTTTGGCTTCCGGCGACCCGCGCTTTCCCGTCTCACCGCCAGCCGATGAGTGGGACGCGATCAGTCTCTCCTACACGTCAGGCACGACGGGCGATCCCAAGGGCGTGGTCGTGCATCATCGCGGGGCCTACCTCAACGCCTGCGGCAACGCGCTTGCCTTGGGACTGTCACCGCGCAGCGTCTATCTGTGGACTTTGCCCATGTTCCACTGCAACGGCTGGACCTACACCTGGGCGGTGACCCTGCAGGGTGGCGTGCATGTCTGCCTGCGCAAGGTAGAGCCCGCGCGCGTGTTTGCCTTGATCGCCGACCATGGGGTGACGCATCTCTGCGCCGCCCCCGTGGTGCTGACCATGCTGATCAATGCCTCGCCTGACGCCCGTCGCAGCTTCCCGCACCGCGTCACGGCGGCGACGGGCGGGGCTGCTCCGCCCTCGCCGGTGATCGCCGCGATGGAGGCGCTGGGCTTCGATGTCGTGCATCTCTATGGGCTGACGGAATGTTACGGTCCCAGCCTGATGAATGCGTGGCAGCCCGGGATCGACGCCAAGCCGATTCCCGAACGTGCGGCTTTTCTTGCCCGCCAGGGGGTTGGGCTGCCGACTCTGGAGGAGGTGGCGGTGATCGCCCGCAACGGAACGGACCGCGTGCCGGCGGATGGCACCACCATCGGTGAAATCGCCATCCGTGGCAACACGATCATGAAGGGCTATCTGCGCAACCCGAAAGCCAATGCGGCTGTGTTCGACCATGGCTGGTTCCGCACTGGCGATCTCGGCGTCATGCACGCGGATGGCTATGTCGAGGTGAAGGACCGGGCGAAGGACATCGTCATCTCGGGCGGCGAGAACATCTCGACCCTTGAGGTTGAGGAGGTTCTGTACGCCCATCCGAAGGTGATGGAGGCGGCCGTTGTTGCGCATCCCGATCCGTTCTGGGGCGAGGTGCCGCACGCCTTCATCTCGCCCAAACCCGGCTTCGAGGATGACATCACCGTCGAGGAGATCGTCGCCTTCTGCCGCGACCGTCTGGCCCACTTCAAGGTGCCGAAGCACGTCAGCTTTGGCCCTCTGCCGAAGACGGCGACGGGGAAAATTCAGAAGTTCGCCCTCCGTGCCCGTCTGCGGGGTGAGGCGGCAGCGGAGGTGGGCGGATGATCCGCCTTGGCATCGATCTCGGTGGCACGAAGACCGAGATCATCGCTCTTGACGCGGCAGGTGCGGAACGGTTTCGGCGCCGCACCGCAACACCCGGCGATTATGACGGTGTGGTGCGCACGATTGCCGAACTCGTCTCCGCGGCCGACGCAGCGACCCAAGCCCGTGGCACCGTCGGCATCGGCATGCCCGGCTGCATCAGCCCGGCCACGGGCCTGGTGAAGGGTGCTAACTCTACCTTCCTCAACGGCCGCCCTTTCGACCGCGATCTTGAAGCCGCGCTCGGTCGCCCCGTTCGCATCGCCAACGACGCCAACTGTTTCGCGCTTTCAGAAGCGACCGACGGTGCCGCCGCCGGGGCGCGCGTCGTGTTCGGTGTCATCCTGGGCACTGGCTGTGGAGGTGGGGTGGTGGTGGAGGGGCGCGTGCTCACCGGCCCGCATGCCATCGCAGGCGAGTGGGGCCATACGCCGCTGCCTTGGCCATCCGCCATCGAGACCCCCGGCCCTTGCTGCTGGTGCGGCCGCTTCGGCTGTCTGGAGACCTGGATCAGCGGCACAGGCCTCGCGCAGGATTGCGACGGGCCAGGCGCGCGCGACGCCTCCACAATTCCGGCCCGGGCCGCAGCTGGCGAGGAACGCGCCCGGGCTGCCTTGGCCCGGCACGCCGATCGTCTTGCGCGCGGGCTCGCGGTGGTGATCGACCTGATCGATCCTGATGCGATCGTGCTCGGCGGGGGGCTCTCCAACATGGATCACCTGTACGAGGTGGTGCCACGTCTTGTTCAGCCCTACGTGTTCTCAGACGTGGTGACGACGCCGATCCTGAAGGCCAAGCACGGCGATTCATCAGGCGTGCGCGGTGCTGCCTGGCTTTGGGGGAAAGGCGAGGGCTGAGCGGGTCGGGGCGGGGAGGGGGCGTGCCCTGGCTGTGCCGAGACTGTCTGGCCTTCGCTGACGGCGATGACGTGGGGTGGTGCACTGCCTGCAGCTCAGCTTCGGTCGTTTCGCATCGGGACCTGTTTCGCCTCGCCATCGCTCATATCGATGCCGATGCCTTCTACGCCGCCATCGAGAAGCGGGATCGGCCCGATCTCGCCGACCGCCCGGTCATTGTGGGCGGAGGGCCTCGCGGTGTTGTCACCGCCGCCTGCTACGTTGCGCGGCGCTTCGGTGTCCGCTCCGCCATGCCGATGTTCAAGGCGCTCCAGCTCTGCCCCCAGGCGGTGGTGATCCGCCCCGACTTTGCGAAATACGCGGCTGTCGGGCGGGATTTGCGGGAGCGCATGTTGGCGCTGACGCCGCTTGTCGAGCCCTTGTCGATCGACGAGGCGGTGCTTGATCTGACGGGAACCGAGGCCGTGCATCGTGCTCCGCCTGCGGTGGCGCTGGCGCGGTTTGCGCGCGCGGTTGAATGCGAGCTCGGCCTTTCCGTCTCCGTCGGTCTTGCGCCCAATCGCCTGCTCGCCAAGCTCGCAGCGGAGCACGGCAAGCCGAGGGGGTTCTCCGTCATTGGGGCTGACGAGGCGCGGTCGCTGCTTGCCCCTCTGCCGGTTTCCGCCTTGCCTGGTGTCGGGCCGAAAGCGGCGGCACGCCTCTCCGCTCTCGGGATCACCACCTGCGGCGCACTCGCCGCACTTACCCGCGACGAGGCAGAGGCACGTCTTGGCGCGCATGGGCCGGCGCTGGTTCGGCTTGCCCGCGGCGAGGATGACCGCGCAGTGACGCCCGAGCGGCGGCCGAAATCGATCTCCATCGAAACGACCTTCGCGCACGACCTCGCAGACCTTGCGTCACTGGAGAAGGCGCTGTGGCGGCTCTCTGATGCGCTGTCTGTCCGTCTCAACGCAAAGGGGTACGCTGCGGCGGGAGTGGTGCTGAAACTGAAGACGCATCGCTTCGTCATGCACTCTCGGCACGCGCGGCTCGCCTTCCCCACCCAGCTCGCCGAGGTGCTGTTCGAGGCCGCGCGACCTCTGCTTCTGCAGGTGGCTGGGGTGGGCAAGGCGCGCTATCGCCTGCTCGGGCTCGGGGCGGCACCGCTCGCGCCGGCCGAAGCGGCAGACCCGCCCGATCTCGCTGACCCGGAGCGGGCGCGTCGCAAGGCGCGGGCTGAGGCCATCGCCAGCCTGCGCGCGCGCTTCGGGCCCGGTGCCGTGCGGCGGGGGCGTGAGCTTTAGACGCAGGCGGTGTCAGTTGCAGCCGTCGGGCCGCTCCTCGTACTCAACGAGGTCCCCACGCACGGCGAACTCGCCGAAATCCATCCTGAGGTCGTCCGCGACACCGTTGGCGAAGTAGCGGATGCCGACCTCATACTCGGGCTGACCGCTGCCTTGGGGGTCGAAGAAGGCGATGCGCACACGGAATGAGGGCAGGGCGCGGAGTTTCGGCTGAGCGTGCGAAGCATCGGGGGCGAGGCGGGCGATGATCACCGTGTTGGTCTCGCGTGCTCCGTCCTCTTCCGTTCCGTCGAAGATGGGGGCGGGAAAGACGCGGGCGCCGCGCTCTGCCGCCTCGAGCAGGCGCCGCGTATGCAGCATCGGGAACATTGTCCCACGGGGGAGGGCGATCGTCTGCTGGTCCGGTGCGGTGTAGTGCGCTTCCCCCTGGCCGGTCGCAGGATCAAGCCGCGCCTCGCCGATCAGCATCTGCACGACCGTTCCGTCCGAGGCCTGACGGAGGCGGAAGCGAAACCGGCTGCCGTCCTTTTCCTCCCAGGTCACGTAGTCGGAGGTCATCTCGTAGGCTTGGCCACTGCGCGAAACGAGCTGCAGGCTAAAGCGCTGCTGCACGGTCCAGCCCTCGCAATGGTCGACCACCTCATAGAACATGGCCCCGGTCGCGCTTTCGACGTCCTGGCTTGGGCGGGTGCTGTCGAGGCTGAGACGGTAGCCAGCCCGGTGCGAAATCAGCGAGGCGGCCTGAAGCGGGGCCGGTAGCGTGAGGATGGCCGCAAGGGCGGCCAAGGCGACGAGTCGTTGCATGACGCGTATCGGTCTCTCGATCAGCAATGGCGCGTGAGCGTAGGGGATATGGCGGCGTCTGCCCATGGCTTCCACACGGGCCGGGCGGCTTTTGCCCGGTGGGGCGCGGGCAGGGCGGCAGGATTTGCCGGGGGGCGGTGGCGGTCCTGCGCTCCTCCGCCCCTTCTTTCCCGCATCGGGCTTGGCACGCCCTTTGCTAGCACGCCCTTGGCTAACACGCCCTTGGCTCATACGCCCTTTGCTCACCTGCTATTCGCGAGCATGACGATGCACGTGAGGACGACCATGCCCCTAGATGGCCCCACCACCGCAGCCTTCGCCAAGGATCTGCCCGATCCGATTGCAGCACTCTTCGCCGACACCGCCGCCACCCTGCCCGATGGCGACCCGCGGCGCCTGCTGCTTGCCCGCGCCGAGCGAATCGCGCAGCGCGCGAGCGCGGTGATCCGCGCCCAGGCGGAGCGGATCCGCGAACTTGAAAGACTGGCCGAGGCCGACCCGCTGACGGGCCTCCTCAACCGGCGCGGTCTCGCCCGCCGGTTGGCCGAACGGCTCGCCGAGGCCGCCCGCCATCGAGAGCCGGGGGTGCTGATGTTCTGCGACATGGATGGGCTGAAGGCGATCAACGATCGGTTCGGCCATGCCGCCGGTGATGCCGCGATTGTTGCGACTGCGCGCGCCATCCGTGATGCTGTGCGCGCGTCCGACACCGTCGCGCGGATCGGCGGCGACGAGTTCGCGGTCGTCATGGCGCGCGTCGATGCTGAGCAGGGCTTGGCCCTCGCCGCACGCCTTTCCGCCGCGGTGCGCCGCAGCGCGTTCACCTGGCAAGGCGAGCCCGTGCCCCTTGGGCTTTCTGTTGGCATCGCCCCCTTCACCGGGGAGGAAGAGGCGGAGGCCCTGCTCACTCTGGCGGACCGTGCCATGTACGCCGAGAAGAGGGCCGGTCGCACCGACTGAACGAGGGCGGCCCCTGCCATCCCCCTGCGCGTCAGCGCGGCTTCGGCGGTGGCAGATCGAGCTTGATGTGCAACTCCTTCAGCCGCTGGGGCGGCACCGGCGCCGGTGCACCCATCATCAGGTCCTCGGCCTGCTGGTTCATCGTGAACAGGATCACCTCGCGGATGTTCGGCTCGTCTGCGAGCAGCATGACGATGCGATCGATGCCCGGGGCGGAGCCGCCGTGCGGTGGGGCGCCGTAGCGGAAGGCGTTTAGCATGCCGCCGAAGCGTGCCTCCACCTCCTCGCGGCTGTAGCCTGCGATCGCGAAGGCGCGCAGCATGATCTCAGGGTCGTGGTTGCGGATCGCGCCCGAGGAGAGCTCAACCCCGTTGCAGACGATGTCGTACTGGTAGGCCTTGATGGAGAGGGGATCCTGCGTGTTCAGCGCCTCGAGCCCTCCTTGCGGCATCGAGAAGGGGTTGTGGCTGAACTCGATCGCGCCGGTCTCCTCGTTCCGCTCGTACATCGGAAAATCCGTGATCCAACAGAAGCGGAACGCATTGCGCTCGATGAGATCGAGTTCGGTGCCGAGACGGGTGCGCACCTTGCCGGCGAAGGCCGCCGCCTCCTTCGCTGGGGCGCAGACGAAGAACACCGCATCGCCATCCGCGAGGTCGAACCTCTGGCGGATGGCCGCACTCCGCTCGGGCTCCAAGTTTTTCGCAATGGGCCCTTTCGCCTCGCCCGATTCGAACACGATGTAGCCGAGGCCGCCCGCTCCCTCCGCCTTCGCCCATTCGTTCAGCCGATCGAAGAAGCTCCTCGGCTTGCCGCCGGCTCCGGGGGCGGGGATGGCGCGCACCACCGCCCCCTTTTCGATCGCGCGCGCGAAAAGGGCGAAGCCGCCGCCGACAAAGACTTCGGTGACATCGGCGATTCGCAGAGGGTTGCGCAGATCGGGCTTGTCGGTGCCGTAGGCGAGCAGGGCGTCGTCATAGGCAATGCGTGGAAAGGGCGGGGGTGTTACGCTGCGCCCATTTGCAAACTCCTCGAACACGCCGGCCAGCACTGGTTCGATCGCGGCGAACACGTCCTCCTGGGTGACGAAACTCATCTCGAAATCGAGCTGGTAGAATTCGCCCGGAGAACGATCCGCCCGCGCATCCTCGTCGCGGAAGCAGGGCGCGATCTGGAAGTAGCGATCGAACCCCGCGACCATGCAGAGCTGCTTGAACTGCTGCGGCGCCTGCGGCAGGGCATAGAACTTGCCGGGATGGAGCCGTGATGGCACGAGGAAGTCCCGGGCACCCTCAGGGCTCGAGGCGGTGAGGATGGGCGTCTGGAACTCGATGAAACCGGCTTCGATCATGCGGCGCCGGATGGAGCTGATCACCTGCGAACGGAGGACGATGTTGCGGTGCTGGCGTTCGCGCCTGAGATCGAGGAAACGGTAGCGCAGACGAAGCTCCTCCGGGAACTCCGCGTCGCCCGCGACCTGGATCGGCAGCACTTCCGCCGCAGACTGTACCGTGATCGCCTCAGCTCGCAGTTCGATCTCACCGGTGGGGATCTTCTGGTTCACCGTATCGGGGGTGCGCCGCACCACGGTCCCGGTGACCGTGATCACGCTCTCGGGGCGGATTCGTTCCGCCTCCTCGAGCAGGGGCGAGTGCGCGTCGATCACCACCTGAGTGATCCCGTAGTGGTCGCGCAGATCGATGAACAGCAGGCCACCATGGTCGCGCTTGCGGTGCACCCAGCCGGAGAGGCGGACGGTCTGGCCGGCATGGTCTGCGCGAAGCGCGCCGCAGGTGTGCGTGCGGTAGGGGTGCATAGTTCGGTCTGGGCTGAATGCAGTGAGTCGAGGGAACCGGCAGGGGCGTGGGAAGTCAAGCCGCCCGCTTGGTGTCAGCGCGGCTTGGGTGTAGAAGCGCGCCGCCCATGAGCCAGCGAGCCAAGCCGGCCTTCCCCGACCCCGTATTGATCGAGACCACGGACGAGCTCGCCGCCCTCTGCGCCCGGCTTGCCACTGCGGAGTTCGTCACCGTGGACACCGAGTTTATGCGCGAGCGCACCTATTGGCCTGAGCTTTGCGTGGTGCAGATTGCTGGTCCTGACGATGTAGCGGTGATCGACGCGCTTGCTCCTGGGCTCGACTTCGGCCCGCTATACGCTCTTTTCGACGATGAGCGCGTGACCAAGGTGTTCCACGCCGCCCGGCAGGATCTGGAGATCTTCCTCCTCCGTTCCGGCCGGCTGCCCAAGCCGCTGTTCGACACCCAAGTGGCCGCCATGGTTGCGGGTTTTGGCGATCAGGTCGGCTACGACGCGCTGATCGCGGCGCTGACGGGGGAGTCAATCGACAAGGCGTTCCGCTTCTCGGATTGGTCTGCCCGGCCACTGACGCCACAACAGATCGCCTACGCCGCGGCCGACGTCACCCACCTCCGCCGCGCTTATGCGAAGCTGCGCGCGCGGCTTGAGCGCACTGGCAGGCTCGCCTGGGTGGCCGAGGAGATGGCAGCGCTTTCCGATCCGGCGACCTACCGGCTTGACCCGGAGGAGGCGTGGCAGCGGCTTAAGCCGAGAAGCACCAACCGACGCTTCCTCGCCGTGTTGCGCGCGGTGGCAGCCTGGCGCGAACGTGAGGCGCAGCGCCTGAACATCCCGCGCCAGCGGGTGATGAAAGACGAGACGGTGCTGGAGGTCGCTGCCCAGGCTCCCTCCGATGTCGCCGGCTTGCTGCGCGCGCGGGGCTTTCCTCGCTCTCTCGCGGAAGGCAGGTCGGCTGCGGCGCTTTTGGCGGCGATCGCGCAGGCGAAGGCGCTGCCCGAAGATGCCCTGCCCACAGCCGAGGAGAGGCGGAACGGTGCCCGCGCCTCTCCCGCGCTCGTTGCGCTGCTGAAAGTCTTGCTGGCAGCGAAATGCGAAGAGCACGACGTCGCACAGCGGCTCGTTGCCTCTGCCGAGGAGCTTGATCGGCTGGCCGTTGAAGAGCATGCGGATCTCCCCTGCCTTCATGGCTGGCGCCGTACGGTATTTGGCGAGGACGCGCTCGCGCTGAAGTCAGGCAAGGTGGCGTTGACCGCATCAGGGCGTCGCATACGACTCGTGCCGCTTGTTGCCGACTGAGCGATCTGATGCGTGTCATGTCTCGCGGGGGGCTGTGCTTTGGGGGGCGAACGGCGCGCGGATGACCAACTTGAAGCTCTCACCGGGAACCTGTCGGTGGCGGCAAGGGCAAGCGCCACGGATGTTTTTGCGGCGGGCGTGCGTGAGGGCCTTGCGGAGGATTTCGGTCTTCATGGTCTTGCGGCCGAACGGGCATTCGAGCTTGTAAGCAAAGTGCTCGAGTTCTTGCACGCGGCTGATCGGGACGACTTCCTCGTCGGCTCTGACTGGCTTCTGCCCGCCCTCTGGCACGCGGCTCCTCCACTGATCCTGCAGGCTTGGGGAGACGCCGTGCAGCCGGGCGGCGGAGACCGTCATGCCGGGCAGCATGGTCTGCTCGACCAGCCGGACCTCGTCCTCGGCAGTGTAACCGTCGGCGGCGCTGGAAAGCGGTGATGATTCCGACGCGCGCGATGGGCTTTCGACGTCGGCGTCCGCCTAGGCTTGAACTCAGGCCCTCCGGACCATCCGGCTGGCCTGTTGAATTGGGGCCGCTCCACAAGCCGACCACCCATGTTTCACATCGGGCCGCGTCAGTGGTAACGCAGTCGACCCGCACACCATAGCAATGCTGAAGGAATGCTCCGCTCAAGGCCCAATGAACCGCTACCGAGCGGAACAAGCACGCGTGAGTAGAGAGGAAGTACGTGAAGCTATCTTCGGTTTGGCCGCCCAACCACGTCGGCCGTTGATGCGACGCGGGCGGGCGTGATTCAGAAGGGGTCGGAGACGCTCCCATGTCCGTCCCGTCCTGCTCACCGCCGCGCAAGCCGCATGGGCGTGTTCGGCTGCATCTTCGCCGCGCTGGCGGATCGGCTTTTGTTGCGCCGCTTCTGCGGGTTCGGGCTCGATGACGGCACGCCGGACGAGACGACGGCGTGCTGGTTGCGCGGCGCCCGGCGGAGCGCGGGCTTGCCGAGGCGGTGTTCGCGGAGGCGAGCTGGCCAGCTCGATGCGGGTGGCCTGAGGCTGAAGGCGGGGACGGTGATCGACGCCGCATTGGTTGAGGCGGCGGTGGCACGCCCGCCGGCCAGCGAGGGCGAAGTCACGACGAAAGACCTGAAGGCCGGCTTCACGCGGCGCGGCCGGCAGAGCGTCTTGGCTTCAAGGCACAGGTGGCGGTCGACCTTGGCTCCGCTCTGGTGTGCGCGGCGATGCTGACCGGCGCCGATATCGGCGACAGC
>CALFVI010000069.1 GCA_937928775.1 uncultured Elioraea sp.
ACCAGGCCGCTCGCGGCGAAGCCGAACAGGGAGAACAACGCCGTCACTCCGTTCAAAAGTAGCGAGAGGGGCTGCACCTGATGCACTTGGTTATCGAGGAAAAGACTGAGAAAGGGGCTGGCGGCGAAGGCCACCCCGACCCGAGCATGCTGGACGCAAGGCCAGAACGGCGAGGCCCCCCGTCATCAGCGCAAGGTCGCTCATCGGCTCGCGCCCTCCTTTCTGAGCTTGTTCCTTGTCCCTGTTTGGCCAGCGCACGCCGCCCGAGCGTTCTTTGCACGGCGGTTTCGCGGTGCCAATCTAGCCCCGGACCGCGCGGCTTTGCGCAGAAGCGGGATGGGATGACATCAGGTGCGTCTCCTTCTCCTCAACGGCAACACGGATGCCGCGCTGACCGCGCACATGGTCGACCTTGCGCGCGGAGTGGGGGGCGGGGAAGTCGAAGTGATCGGCGCGACCGCGCGCTTCGGCGCGCGCTACATCGCCAGCCGTGCTGCAGCCGCGATCGCAGCCCATGCCGTGCTCGATGCCTATGCTGAGGCGGTGGTTCGGGGCGGGGAACCGGATGCCGTCCTGATCGCCTGTTTCGGAGATCCGGGGCTTCAAGCGTTGCGCGAGATCGCGCCCGTTCCCGTCACCGGCATGGCGGAGGCCTCGATCCTGCTCGCCGCTTCGGTCGGGCGACGGATGGCGCTTCTCACCGGCGGGTTGGCCTGGGTGCCGATGCTTGAGGACTTCGCCGCCGCCATGGGCTTCAGCGAACGCGTGGTGGTGCGGGCGGTGGCAGCGACGGGGTCGAGGTGGTGGTGTTGGGCGGGGCGGGGCTTGCAGGGCTTGCGCTAAGGCTCGCTCCCCGTCTTCCTGTTCCCGTGCTCGACAGCCTTGCCTGCGGCGTGCGGTTCGCGCTCGCGCTGGCATCGCTCGGCCTAAACCTGCGGCGAGATCAGCCGACGGAGGATCAATCTGCCTTCGCCGGGCTCGGCGTCGCGCTTTCCACGGTTCTCGCCGGAGCGCGGCAGACGCGGGCGGAAAGGTCGTAGCGGCCCTCGAGATCGTCGCGCACCTGGCCTTCCCAGCGCGGCACGCCGAGCAGATAGGTGGCACGGGCGATCAGATGCGAGGCGATCGGCGTGGTGAAGAGAAGGAAACCGACCCCGGCGAGGGCGCGCGCGACGACGTCGAGCTCGCCCACCCAGATCGCGACCGCCAGCAGGAGGAGGGAGCCGCCCAGCGTGCCGGCCTTGGATGAGGCATGCATGCGCATCAGCGAATCGGGAAGTCGCCAGATGCCGATCGCGGCGACGAGGGCGAAACCTGCCCCAGCCAGGATCAGCACGATGAGAAGGAGATCGACGAGGAGTTCAGTCATCGGCCTGCTCGAGCGGCGGCGGCTTGGCTTGGCGGGCGCGGCGCAGCGCCACCCACTCCACGTAGCGGGCGAAGGCGACGGTGGAGAGGAAGGAGACGAGCGCCATCACCAGAGCGAAGTCGAGGTAGGCCGCCACCCCTGAGGAGAGCACCATCAGGCAGGCGGCAGCGATGCAGGTGAGGGCCAGCATGTCGAGGGCGACGATGCGGTCCGGCAGATGCGGGCCCTTCACGAGGCGCGCAAGGCCGATCGCGAAGGCGGCCGAAATCATCACCCAAGCGATCCAGATCGTGAACGTTACGACTCCGCTCATCGCAGGAACCCGAGCAGGCGGGCCTCGAAGTTGCCCTTGATGTCGGCGAGCGCGGCCTCGGGATCGTCGAGGAACATCGCGTGCACGTAGAGGGTCGAGCGGTCCTCCGAGACATCAAGGGCGAGCGTGCCGGGGGTGAGCGTGATCAGGTTGGCGAGAGCGGCGATCTCGACGTCGCGTTCCGCCGCCAGCGGCACGGCGATGACGCCCGGATGGGCCAAAAGGCGCGGGCTCAGCACCTGGCGCGCGATCTGGATCGAGGACTGCAAGAGCGCCTTGGCGTAGAAGAGGGTGAAGGCCAGGAAACGGACGGTCTTGCGGAAATAGGCCGGCTCGCCCCCGACCCACAGGGTGCGCGTCAGCCACAGAGCACCGAAGCCGGCGACGAACCCCGTGCCCATGGCCCAGAGCGAGAACGAGCCGAAGGCCGCGCACCAGGCGAGCATCAGGAGCAGGTTGATCGCGAACAGCCCGACCGTCCGGTTCATCGCGCCCCTCCTAGCACCGCGGCGATGTAGGAGGCGGGATCGAGCAGCTGCTGCGCTGCGCCCTCGGCGACGACATAGAAGGGCTGGGCGAACAGGCCGATGACGACGGTGCCTGCAGCGAGGGCGGCGATGGGGGCAAGCATCGCTGCCGGTGCTTCGGCCAGCGGCCGCGCTGCCGCCTCGCCCGCCGGATGCGGCTTCCAGAACGCCTCGGCCCAGATCTTGGTCATGGAGTAGATGGTAAGAAGGCCAGTGACGAGGGCGGCGGCGGCAATCCACCACGAGCCGATCTCGAGGGCTGCCCGCACCAGCACGAGTTTGGCCCAAAACCCGGACAGCGGCGGGAAACCTGCGAGGCTGAAAGCCGGAATGAAGAACAGCACGCCAAGCCACGGCGCCGAGCGATAGAGACCCCCGATCCGCTTCAGCTCCATCGACCCGGTCAGGCGCGCCGCCACCCCCGCGATCAGGAACAGGTTCGCCTTCACGATGATATGGTGGACGAGATAGAACACCGAGCCGATCAGGCCGAGGGGTGTCGCCAGTGCCAAGCCCATCACCATGTATCCGATCTGACTGATGATGTGCCACGACAGGATGCGCCGCATCTCGCTTTGCGCCGCCGCCCCGAGCACGCCCGTCACCATGGTCAGGCCCGCCACCCACAAAAGAAGCGTGTGCGTCCACTCGGGGTCGTGGGTGAACAGAAGCGTGAAGGCGCGGATCAGCGCATAGACGCCGACCTTGGTGAGAAGCCCTGCGAACACCGCTGAGACCGAGACGAGCGGCGTGTGGTAGGCCGCAGGCAGCCAGAAGAACAGCGGAAAGACGGCCGCCTTCATGCCAAAGGCGGCCATCAGCAGAGTGGCGGCGGCGGTGAGCAGTCCGACATTGGAAACCGCGGGCACGCTGCGCGCGATGTCTGCGAAATTCAGCGTTCCCGTCAGCCCGTAGATGAGCGCGATCGCAAGCAGGAATATCAAGGTGGCGACGAGATTGAGCGCGACGTACTTCACCGCGCCGTCGATCTGCGCCTTCGTTCCTCCCACGGTCATCAGCCCGAAGGAGGCGATCAGCATCACCTCGAACCAGACGTAGAGGTTGAACAGATCCCCCGTCAGGAACGCCCCGCAGACGCCGACCAGCAGCACGTGCGAGAGCGGGTGGAACCAGGCACGCCGTTCCGCCTCGCCGGTTTCGCCGAGGCCGAAGGTGAGACACGCCGCCCCGGTGATGGCCGCGATCACCGTCATCACCGCACCCAAATTGTCGACGGCGAAAGTGATGCCGAAGGGCGCGGCCCAGTTGCCCGACTGCAGAACCACCATCCCATCCCGCAGCACGACAACGAGCAGGGCGACCGAGACGGCGAGCAGGACGAAAGCGCCGACGAGCGACAGCCGCGCCTGCAGCCGAGGCGTGGCGTGCGCGAGCGTGGTCGCGCCGGCGGAGACCATCGGCGCGATGAGCACGAAGGCGGCGAGCCAGCCCCCGATCATGTCTTCTCCTCAGGCGGTTCGGCGACGCGCATCTCGTCCGTGCGCACGGTGCCGAGACGCTCGTAGGCCACCCAGGCGAGGACGAGGGCGAAGGCAAGAAGGCCGAAGCCAATTACGATCGCGGTTAGCACCAGAGCCTGCGGCAAGGGATTGGCGAAGGCGCCGGCGATCGTTTCGGCATCGAGCGGCACGAGCGGTGGCGCGTCGCGCGTGAGCCGCCCGGCGACGAAGATCGAGAGGTTCACCGCGTTGCCGAGCACGGCGAAACCCAACAGCAGCCGGATCAGGTTGCGCGACAGCATCAGCCAGGTCGCAACCGCGGTGAGCAGGCCAATGAGGAGGACAAGCGGCAGTTCCATCGGTTCAGCCGCCCATGTCCTGATCTTCCAGCGCAGGTTCCTCCTCGAGTGCTGCGATCAGTGCACACACCCCGCCGATGACGGTGAAATAGACCCCGATGTCGAACAGGAGAGGGGTGGAGAGCGGCAGCACCGCCCCATCGCCAAGGTCGAGCTTCAGCCAAAGCCCGGTGAAGAAAGGAAGCCCGGCCAGTGCCGCGGGGAGCGCGGCGAACGTCGCGATCAGCACACCCGCACCAGCAATGGTGGCGGGCGCAAAGACGAGCGTGCGCCGCATCGAGGCGGGGCCGAACGCGATTCCCTGCAGCGCGATCGCCGAGGTAGCAACAAGCCCGCCGATGAAGCCCCCGCCCGGCAGGTTGTGCCCGCGCCAGAGCAGGAACACGGAAAACAGAAGCATCATCGGTGCAAGGAGTCGCGTGCCGGCACGCAGGATGAGGCTGCTCATCGTGCATCCTTTCGCGCGGCGCGGGCCGCGATTGCGGCAAGCCCGGCAAGGGCGGCGGCGAAGACAACGATGATCTCGCCCAACGTGTCGATGGCGCGGAAATCGACGAGGATCACGTTGACGATATTGTGCCCGAACGCCTCCGGCACCGAGGCGCGGGCGAACCACTCGGAAAGACGCGGGTCGAACGGCTCGGCGAGAACGCCGAGGAGAAGCACGATCACGAGAAGCCCCGTCGCGCCCGCAATTGCGGCATGCAGGGCACGCGGGCGGTCGGCGGCGGCGGAGAGGCGGAAACCGGGCAGACGGACGAGCACGAGCGCGAGCAGCACGACGACGAGCGTTTCGACCATGAACTGGGTGATGGCGAGATCGGGCGCACCGAACAGCATGAAGATCAGTGCCACCCCGATTCCGACCATGCCGAGCGCGGTGACGGCGAGAAGCCGCGTCGTGGCAAGCGCGGCCACGATCGCGGCAGCCCCCGTCAGCGCCAGCACCACGACTTCGATCAGCCGCACGCGATCGACCGGGAAGGCAAGGCGCAGATCGCCGCGGAACAGGGCAGCCGCGGTGACCAGCACGATCACGCTGAAGGTCGCTGCCGTGTAGCGGTGCAGAAGCCCCGGCTGCCACAGCCGCGTCTGCCAGGAAGCAAGGCGCGCGAGGCCTGCAAGCGCGCGATCGTACCCGGCATCGGGTCCGCGCGAGAGCACCGGGTCGAGCCGATCGCGCCAGCGTTCGGCACGGCGCTGCCAGAGCACATAAAGCGCCGCACCGGCGGCGAAGGCAACGAAGGTAAGCCCAAGCGTCCAGTCGAACGGCTTGATCACCTTCGCCTCGACCGCGAGCGGACTTCCGGCGACCGCAGAGGCGGCAGGGGCGAGCACGGCATCGGAGACGAGATCAGGGAAAAGCCCGAACAGCAGCGACAGCGAGGCGAGCGCGACCGGTCCCGTCAGCATCGAGGGCGGCGCCTCGTGCGCCTCGTGCGCCGCCTCGCTCTTCTGCCCGAGGAACGGTTCGATCGCGACCATGCCTGCGATCGCCACCAGAAGAAGGGTGGCGAAAGTGATGACGCTGAGCGGCAGAAACCCTCCCGCCTCGATGGCGGCTGCCTTGGTGATCGCCTTGCTCACCCAACCGAGACTGAGGGGAATCCCGGCCATCGAGGCGGAGGAGACGGCGGTGGCGGCGAAGGTGATCGGCATCGCGCGGATCAGCCCCGAAAGGTTTCGCAAGTCGCGCGTTCCCGCCTCGTGATCGACATTGCCCGCTGCCATGAAGAGGGCGCCCTTGTAGAGGGCATGCGTCAGCAGAAAGGCCACAGCCGCCCGCGCGCCCTCCTCCGTCGCCGGGCCGATCAGGAACACGAGCGCGCCAAGCGCCGAGACGGTGGTCCAGGCGAGAATGAGCTTGAGGTCGGTCTCGAGCAGGGCAAGCATGAGGCCCGCCAGCATGGTGATGCCGCCGATGACGAGCAGCGTCGTGGTCCAGGCCGCGGTTCCGCCGAAGGCCGGATCGAGCCGGGCGAGGAGATAGACGCCTGCCTTCACCATGGTGGCGGAATGGAGGTAGGCGGAGACCGGGGTGGGGGCCTGCATCGCGCCCGGAAGCCAGGAGTGGAAGGGCCACTGCGCGCTCTTGGTGAACGAGCCGAGCATGATCAGCACCATCGCCGGCAGGTAGAGGCCGTGGCCGCGGATGGCCTCCCCGGCGACGATCAGGTCGGACAGGCGCCAGGAACCGCCTGCGAGCGCGGCGAGGATCAGGCCAGCAAGCAGGGCAAGCCCGCCCGTGCCAGTGATCAGCAGCGCCTGCAGGGCAGCACGGCGCGCCTCTGGCTTCTCGCTCTGGAACCCAACGAGGAGGTAGGAGGCGAGGCTGGTCAGCTCCCAAAACACGAACAGCGCGATCACGTCGTCGGCAAGCACGAGGCCGAGCATCGCGCCCATGAACAGCATCAAAAAGACGAAGAAGCGCCCGAGCATCGCGTGCCCGGCGAGGTAGCCGCCGGCGTACAGCACGACCAGTGTGCCGATGCCGGAGATGAGCAGCACGAACAGCCCCGACAGCCCATCGAGGCGGAAGGCGAGAGCGACATCGAGCCCGGGCACCCAGGGGATGACTTGGCTCGCACCTGCAGCAAAACTGTCGAGGCGCAGGACTGCCCAGACGAAAATCGCGCCTGGAACGAGGGCAAGCGAATACGAGGCCCAGCGCCCGAGCCGACGCACGAGCCACGGCGCGACGAGGGCGGAGACGAAGGGGGCGAGGACGACCGTCAACACGACCAATCGTTCCGCCGCCGCTCGATTTGGGCCTCGCCTCCTGCCATCACACTCCCCCAGAAGGACGCGGGCGCGGCTGCGCTCGTCGTCCGGTCCGGGGCAGTCGGACGATGCCCCGATGTCTCCATGCACGCAGCACGGGGCCGCCCCGTGCCGGGCGCGCATATAGGGGGCGGGCCGGTGGCGCGCAACCGGGCTCGGTCTGCTGCCGAGGCGGCGGCGGTTTAGTCAAGGCTTAATCCCTCTGCGGCACTGTCGGGGCGGTGCGGGGTCGCGCCATGCGGCTTCCGTCCAGGCACGTGGGCACGATGAGCAAGAGCAAAGGCAAGGACAAGGACGCCGCAACGATCGTCATCCGCCGCGAGCAGGGCGACGGGCACGGCCATCACGGCGGAGCGTGGAAGGTGGCGTATGCCGACTTTGTTACCGCGATGATGGCCTTTTTCCTTCTCATGTGGCTGCTCAACGCCACCACGGAGGAACAACGGCTCGGCATCGCCAACTACTTCGCCGAGGCGAACATTTTCGGGTCGGGCAACTCCGGCACCGGCCGTCCCTTTGGCGGCGCCGACATGACGCACGACAACTCGCTCGTCGGCCGAGCAGGCTCGCCAACCGTGCCGCAGGTGCCGCGCTCCTATCCGCCCGACGAGGTCGATGTAGCGGATGAGGGCGAACCGCACCAGGCGCAGTTTGCCGAAGGCGGAGCCTTCGCCAACCCCTTCGCCGAGGGCGGCCGCTTCGCCGACCCGCGCACGCGCGGCGACGGCGGGCTTGATGCGACGGAGGGCGAAGCGGCGCGGCAGGCCGAGGCGGAGCGCGAGCGGGCGGCGGAGGCGGAGGCGCGCGCGCTCGAGGCCGCCGCCGAGGCGATCAGGGCCGAGGTGGCGGCCGACCCCGCTCTGGCCGACCTTGCGCGCCACCTCGCGGTCGACGTCACGCCGGAAGGTCTGCGCCTGCAGCTGCTGGACAGCGAAAACCGCGCCATGTTCGCCTTGGGCTCTGCGCAGCCGAACGAGGCGGCGCGTGCGCTGCTCGCCAAGGTGGGGCCGATCCTCGCCCGCCTCGACAGGCCGGTGACCATCGCCGGCCACACCGATGCCGCGCCGTTCCGCCCCGGCAGTGCGCAGAGCAACTGGGAACTGTCGGCTGAGAGGGCGAATGCGGCGCGGCGTCTGCTGCAGGAGGCAGGTTTGCCCGAACGGCTTGTGCAGTCGGTCTCCGGGCGGGCGGATCGTGAGCCGCTGCTGCCGGCCGACCCCCGTGCCCCTGCGAACCGCCGCATCGCGATTTTCGTGCAGCGCACCGCCCCGGGCGTGAACGGTGCCGCGGCCTCGGCGGTGAACTGATAGCGTGGGGCGGCAGATGGCCTGGCGGGCGAGATGCAGCATGCGGCTTCAGGCCGGTTGGCCGAAGCGTCAGCGTGGCTCGCCCCCGTCTCAGCCCCCGGCGCGGTCAGTCCCGGGCCCTCTCCCCGCCTGTCAGGTTCCGAACCAACCGCTGAGCGTCATGGTCGAACGGCGCTTCCCAGGTCGTGATCCGGAGCAGGCCCGATGCTGACCATCGTCGGCTTCGTCGTTGTGCTGATCTGCGTCTTCGGCGGCTACATCCTTGCCGGCGGCAAGATCGGCATCATCCTCGCCGCCTTGCCCTTCGAGATGATGATCATCGGCGGTTCAGCCGTCGGCACGCTGGTCATGGCCAACTCGGCGCACGGTGTGAAGCACGTGCTCGCCGGCTTCGGCAAAATCCTCAAGGGCGCGCGCTTCAAAAAGGCCGACTACATCGAGCTGCTTTGTCTTCTCTACTACCTCGTCCGTCTCGCCAGCACCAAGGGGTCGATGGCGCTCGAGCCGCACATCGAAAAGCCGCAGGAAAGCGCGGCGTTCAACAAGTTCCCGAAAATCGCGGCCGACCACCATGCAGTCACCCTCATCTGCGACTATCTGCGCATGGTGGGAATGAACGCCGACGACCCGCACCAGATCGAGGACGTGTTCGCGCGCGAACTGAAGAAGATGCTGGCCGAGGAGCTGCACCCCGCGCATGCCATGCAAAAGGTCGCCGATGCTTTACCCGCCTTGGGGATCGTCGCTGCGGTGATGGGCGTGATCAAGACCATGGGCTCGATCACCGAACCGCCGCCCGTGCTCGGCAAAATGATCGGCTCCGCCCTCGTCGGCACCTTCCTCGGCGTTCTGCTCGCCTACGGGCTGATGGGGCCGCTCTCCTCGCGCCTTGCCGGCGTGGTCGAGGAGGAGATGAAGTATTACGAGGTGATCCGCGCCGTTCTTGTCGCCCATCTGCACGGCAACGCGCCGCAGGTCGCGGTGGAGACGGGGCGGAAGATGGCGCCCACCGAGCATATGCCCTCGTTCCAGGAACTGGAGGAGGCGCTGCAGAA
The DNA here is from genome assembly GCA_937928775.1 of uncultured Elioraea sp. GTDB lineage: Bacteria > Pseudomonadota > Alphaproteobacteria > Acetobacterales > Acetobacteraceae > Elioraea. The sequence continues at coordinate 9,172 of CALFVI010000069.1, forward strand.
CCTGAAAATCTCGTAAGGGTGCGAGAGCCTTCAGGGCGTCGGCCTCTGCCTTGGGCCCGCCGACCATTTTGCCCCTCCGCGCTTGCCCCAATGGCCCCGGCCTCAGCAAATCAAGGTGGTCAAAGCCGCTGCGATCGCAGCCCCTCCGCGCTTGCCCCAATGGCCCCCGCCTCAGCCCCGCGCGCCGAAAATCGCGCTTCCCACCCGCACATGCGTCGCACCGTGCGCGATCGCGACCTCGAAATCCCCGCTCATGCCCATGGAGAGGAACGCGAGACCCTGGTCGCGCGCGAAAGCCGCAAGCCAGGCGAAGTGCGGGGCAGGGTCTTGATCGACGGGCGGGATGCACATCGCCCCCACCACGGGCAGGCCGAGGCCCTCGCGCGCCAGCCGCAACAGCCAAGCCGCCTCCGCTTTCGCCACCCCGGCCTTCTGCGGCTCCTCGCCCACGTTCACCTGCAGGAACAGCTCTGGCCGGCGGGCTTGCTTCGCCATCTCCTTCGCCAGCACCTCGGCAAGCCTTGGCCGATCGAGCGTTTCGATCACGTCGCACAGCGCCACCGCATCCCCTGCCTTGTTCGTCTGCAGCGGGCCGATAAGGTGCAGCTGCATGCCGGGGTGGGTGGCGCGCAGGGCGGGGAACTTCGCCTTCGCCTCCTGCACCCGGTTTTCGCCGAACACGAGCTGCCCGGCCGCAAGTGCCTCCGCGACCCGTTCTGCCGGGTGGGTCTTGCTCACGGCAACGAGGGTGACGGTATCGGGGCTCCGCCCGGCGCGCGCGCAGGCTTGGGCGATGCGGGCGCGCACAGCGGCGAGGGCGCGGGAGATCGGACTGTCGGCTGAAGCAAGGGGTGTTGCTGGCATGGGGTTGGTGGCGGAGTCGCGGCGGCTGAAGCCTCTGCCTCGCTTGCCGCGCCTTTTCCTTATGACGGATGCTGCGCGTGGTGGCGACCCTGTGGCGGCCGCCTCACGCCTGCCGCCTGCGCGGGTGCGCGGGTGCGGGCCGGGCTGGGCGGCGGTGGTTCTGCGCCACGATGGCGTGCCGGGGCGGGAGAGGCTGGCGGCCGAACTTGCGCGTCTGTGCCGGGCGCGGGGGCTTGCCTTGTTTGTCGCGCGCGATGCGCGGCTGGCGCAGCGGCTCGCTGCTGGGCTGCATTTGGCTGAGGGGATGCGCCCTCCGCTGTTCTGGCGGCTGCGGCGGCGGGCTCTGCTCACGGTCTCTGCGCATGGGCCGCGTGCGCTGCGGCGGGCGAAGGCGCTCGGGGCACATCTCGCCTTCCTCTCCCCGCTCTTTCCCACCCTCTCTCACCCCGGCGCGCCGGCCTTGGGCCCCGTGCGGTTTGCAGCGCTGGCGCGCCGGGCGGGGCTGCCAGTGGCGGCCTTAGGCGGGCTGGCGGGCGGGTGGCGGGCGTGCGCGGCGCAGCGGGCGGGGGCGGCGGCCTTCGCTGCCGTCGGGGCACTGGCTGTGCCCCTGTTGCAACCGTGCCACGGTGTGCCCTGAAACGCACGCTTGCCCATCCTCACCCCGTGGACAGGCTCGCGCCCTGTTGAGCATCATCCCAGCCAAGGTCCGGCCCCTGGTCCCGTCATGCGTGCGGCGTGGCATGGCGCGCGGTGCGCGGGGAAGGGCGGGGCCGCGCGTAGGGAAGCGGTGAAGCGACCCTGCGTGAGAGATGGGTGCCGGGGCAACCCGGCATAGTGTGCAACTCGAGAGAGGGATGGACAGGATGCGCAAAATCCTCCTCGCCACGG
>CALFVI010000070.1 GCA_937928775.1 uncultured Elioraea sp.
TTCGCCTCTCTCAAGCCGTCGAGGGGCTCTCCATCTTCGCCATCTCGTATTATGCCGTCTCTCTGCTGAAGCTCGCCGTACAGGGGCTGCCCGGGCTGCGCATCCTGCCAGAGCACATGGATGAGGTGCTGGTGGCACTCGCCGTGCCAGTGGTCGGTGGCGCGGTGTGGCTGAACGTGCGCCGGCTTCGGCACAAGCTGCGCGGCGCCGAGCAGGACTAGCCCACGCCCCTCATGCCTTGGGCAAGGGCAGCACGCCGGCGCGCTTCACCGTCTCTAGCACGATCGAGGACCGGATCGAGGCCACGCCGGGCAAGGGCATCAGCCGGCGCAGCGCGAAGGACGCGAACGCCTCGAGGTCGGGCACCACCACGCGCAGAAGATAGTCGGTATCGCCTGTCAGCAGGAGAGCCTCCGTCACCTCCGGCATCGCCGCCAGCGCGCGATGGAAAGAGGCCGCGCGCGCCTCGTCGTGGCGTTCGAGGCGGACGAAGACAAGGGCGGTGACGCCGAGCCCGACCGCCTTCTCGTCCAACACTGCCTGCCAGCCGCGGATCACTCCGGCCTCTTGCAGCCGCGCAAGCCGCCGCGCGCATTGGCTGGGCGAGAGACCCACACGATCGGCGAGCGCGACATGGCTCGCTCGCCCGTCCACCTGCACGGCCGCAAGCAGGCGAAGATCGAAGGCATCGAGGGCGACAGTCACGGTTTTCCCGCAGAAGGAGAGCGTCTCGCGCTGGATTCTTGCGCAGCCCGGCTGCCAAGGCCAGCGGATTGCGCGCAAACCGCACGCGCCACGCACTAGTCTGAGCGCGCACGGAAACTCCGGGGAGAACAGAATGGGCCCCTATCCGCACGACGCTCCACCCGCGACCATCTCGGACGCCAACCCGATGGGCACCGATGGCTTCGAGTTCGTCGAATACGCTTCGACCGAACCGGAAAAGCTCGAGGCGCTGTTCGCCACGCTCGGTTTCTGCCGCGTCGCTCGGCACCGGTCGAAGAAGGTGACGCTGTGGCGGCAGGGTGAGGTGAACTTCGTCGTCAACGCTGAACCCGACAGTTTCGCCCACCGCTTCGCCGAAGCGCACGGGCCCTCTGCCTGCGCAATGGGCTTTCGCGTGGTCGATGCCGCGCACGCCTATCGCCGCGCGCTTTCGCTTGGGGCGAAGCCGGCCGAAACGCGCGCAGGGCCGATGGAGCTCAACATCCCTGCTATCGAGGGCATCGGAGGCAGTCAGCTCTATTTCGTCGACCGCTGCGGCGCGCGGGGCTCGATCTGGGACGTCGACTTCGTTTGGGAAGGAGAGCGCGACCCGAAGCCCGAAGGGGTGGGCCTGTTCTACATCGACCACCTCACCCACAATGTCCGCCGCGGCAACATGGACGTCTGGGCCGAGTGGTACCGTCGCCTGTTCAATTTCCGCGAGATCCGCTTCTTCGCCATCGAAGGAAAACTGACGGGCCTCCTGTCCCGCGCCATGGTCAGCCCTTGCGGGCGGATCCGCATCCCGATCAACGAGAGCGCGGACGACCAAAGCCAGATCGAGGAGTTCCTCCGCCAGTATCGCGGCGAGGGGATCCAGCATGTGGCCCTCGGTGCCCGCGACATCTTCGCCGCCGTCGCACGCTTGCGCGAAAGGGGCCTTGCCTTCATGCCCTCCCCGCCCGACAGCTACTATGAGAAGGTCGATGCGCGCGTGCCTGGCCATGGCGTCGATGTGGAACGCCTGCGCCGCCTGGGAATTTTGATCGACGGTGAGGGCGCAGTTGGTGGCGGGCAGACCAGGGTGTTGCTGCAGATCTTCACCACCACCGTGATCGGGCCGATCTTCTTCGAGATCATCGAACGCCGCGGCGACGAAGGATTCGGTGAGGGCAATTTCCGTGCGTTGTTCGAATCGATCGAGGAGGATCAGATCCGGCGTGGCGTGCTGCAGCCGAAGGCGGCGTGATGCCGCCTGACGTCATTCCCGTTCAGGAACGCTTCGTCGGCGCGACGTTCGAGCTGGTCCTGGGCGCGGCGAGGATCGACGCGCACAGGACCGATGCCCCAGCCGGCCCTCACGCCGCCTTCAGCCGCTCGGCGAAGGTCTGGCGGAACTTGGCCAGCTTGGGCGCGATCACCGCCCGGCAATAGCCGGCGAACGGGTTCCGTTCGAAGTAGCGCTGATGGTAGGGCTCGGCGGGCCAGAAGCGATCGAGCCGGACGACCTCGGTGACGATCGGGGCGGGCCAGACGCGCCGGGCCTCCAGTTCAGAGATCACCGCACGGGCGGTGCGGTCTTGCTCCTCGTCCTCAGCGAGGATGATTGAGCGATACTGCGGGCCTCTGTCAGCGCCTTGCCGGTCCTTGGTCGTTGGGTCGTGCACGACGAGGAAGATCGCGCAGAGTTCGGCGTAGGGGATCGTTTCTGGGTCGAAGGTCACGCGCACCACCTCGGCATGGCCCGTGGTGCCGCTGCAGACCTGCTCATAGGTGGGGTTGGCTACGTGCCCGCCGGCATAGCCGCAGACGACGTCCGTCACGCCTTTGAGATCGCGGAAGATCGGCTCGAGGCACCAGAAGCAGCCGCCGCCGAAAGTTGCCGTTGCGGACATTCCACGCTCCCTCGCTTCTCCCTCATGTAGCGGTCTCGACAGTGAGGGCAAGCTGGCCGCTTAGCGAGCCGGGCCGAAGCCAGCCACCGTCCCAAGGATCGGTTTCGCCCCGACCCTCACCCAGCCCTGACCCGGGCGGTTGATGTCGACGATCAGCACCACCGCCCCCGCCCACATCGCGATCAGCAGCGAGGAGAGCAAGAACTGCCGTTGGCCGGTCATGGCGAAGTGGTATCCCATCACGAGCACGGTGAGGAGCGAGGCCCACAGCAGGAGCCGCAGCACGTGGCGCCGCTCCGGCGTGCCTAAGTGGCGCCGCACATCCGTCGCGCGGTCGAACCTGTCGTTTACGGCGGCAAAGAGCGAGCCAGTAGTGGCGTCCGCCCGTGACTTCGTCGCGCGTTCCATATCGGCCCAGATGGCGTCGGCGAGCGACTGTGCCTCCTCTGCAAGCCGGCCAACAACGGCAACGCGCCGCGCGTTCTCGATCGCCGCGATCTGCTGCGGAGCCGAGTTCGGCAGCGACTAGAAGGAGCCCGTGGAAGCCAGCCGTGAAACGTGACACGCGTCTGTCGATGCCGGGGCGCTTGCTCAATCCGCCTGCAGGCGGGCGAGGGCTGCAAGTTCAGCGAGCGAGGAGACGGTGTAGTCGGGCACGACGTGGGCGGGAGGCGTTGCGCCCTGGCCTGGCCGGCGCGCGCGGCGGTTCACCCAGCAACAGGGGATTTGCAGGCGGCGGGCGGGCGCGATGTCGTGGAACATCGACTGCGCGATGTGCAACCAACGCTCCGGCGTGATCCCGCGCTCGGCGAGGATGGCGCGCGCGGCCTCGAAATGCGCAGGTGCTGGCTTGTAGGAACGAACGCGCTCAGCGGTGACGGTGAAGTCCGGTTCGGTGCCGATCGCAGCGATCGAGCGGGCGAGCGAGGCGTCGTCCACGTTGGAGAGAATGCCCACCACGAACCGGTCACGGAACTGCGCCATCGCGGGCGCGGTGTCGCTGAAAGGCGGCCAGTCGCCGACCGAGGCCGCAAAGGCCTTCGCCGCCTCCACATCGCGACGCAACCCCAACCGATCGCACAGCGCAAGGAAGGTGCGCTCGAGGATGAGCGGGTAAGGCGCTGCGGGGTCGCGCTCCTGTTCGCGATGCTCGAGATCGCCAAACGCCTCGAGGATGTGCGCCTCCGACCAGTCGTGCCCCTGCGCGCGGGCAAACGGCGCAATGAAGCCGGCGATGCCCTGCTCCCAGTCGATCAGCGTGCCGTAGCAATCGAAGGTGAGAGCGACGTAGCGGTGGAGGTTGAGCATCGGGCAACTCCGCTGGGCCACCCGATGGTAGCGCATGCGCAGAGGGCACGCTGCCTGTGCAACGCGCCCCCGTTCCGCGGCAGTGATGGGCCCACGTCTATTGCGGCTCGCTGGTGCCGGAGCCCGAGCCAGGCTGGACGAACTGGCGGCTGTCGATCAGCACCGTGACGGTCTTGTTCTGGCGGCAGTTCTGCATGCACGCAACGTCCGGCGTATCGGGCCTCTCCTCAAAGATGAAGCCGTCGCGGTTCGGCATGCGCACCGCGGCAAGAGCCTTCGCGTCCATCTCCGCATCTTCGGGAATCAGCTCGTTCAGGTAGAGGACGTAGGCGGTGATGGCGTAGTACTCGTCGTTGGTCAGGCTCTGCGGTGCCTGGTAGGGCATGGCGCGGCGGATGTAGTCGAACACCGTCGGTGCCGCCATCCAGTAGCTGCCTACGGTCCGCTTCGGCGCGTCCGTGGCGAGCGAGCCCTTGCCGCCCATCAGCGCCGGCCAGCGATCAACCCCCTCTCCGAAGTCGCCGTGGCAGACCGCGCAGTGCTGCAGGTAGAGCTCTTCGCCCTCCTTCACCGACCCCCGGCCCGGCGGCAGGTTGGACCCGTCTGGGCGGATTGCGATGTCCCACCCGGCAATTTGTTCCGCTGTCGCATCCACACCAAGGCCAAGCGGCTTCGGCAGAGGCGGCAGGCCGGCCGGCTGCGGCCAGGGCTCCTCCCAGGTATTGCCGCCCGGCGGTGCAACGAATGGCTTGTACTGCTCGAAGCCGCGCGAAAACGGCACCGCCGCCGCCAGCTGCGGGGCCGGCTGTACTGCCGGCAGGGCCTGCTGTGGCTGGCGAACCTGCTGTTGTTGCTGCGTCTGCTGGCGCTGCTGGGCGACGACCTCGTTGGCGATGGCGATGGCGCCGGCGGTGACCAGCGCTGCGGCACCGAGAAGAAGGATCTTGCGCATACACTCTCCCCTCAGCCGTCGATCTGCACATTCACCACCGTGCCGTCTTTCTCGACGAGCCAGGTGTGGATGCGGTTGTTGTGGTAAATGCTCTCGACGCCGCGTACCTCGCGCAAGGCATGCACGGAGGGTTGCACGCGCCCCGTCTCGTCGATCGCGCGGGACTGCAGATAGAACGGCCCTGTTCCTTCCCTCCACTCCCACGGGATGCGGAAGCGGGTCAGCGCCTTAGACAGCACTGGCTCCTGCAATTCTGCGGTGCGCCAGGTGTCGCCGCCATCGACCGAAACATCAACGCGCGCAATCTTGCCCAGGCCAGACCAGGCGAGCCCCTTAATCTCAACGAAGCCCGCCTTGCCGTGCAGAGGCTTTTCCGGACATGGGTAGGTGATGACGGAGTTCACCTCGTTGATGAAGGTGAACTGGCGCGCCTTGCCCGAGGGCAGGAGGTCAGTGTAGGTGCGCGTCTCCGCACGGTGATACCAGGGCCGGTCACCCACCTCGAGGCGACGGATCCACTTGATCCACACATTCCCTTCATAGCCAGGCACGACCAGACGCACCGGGTAGCCCTGCTGCGGGCGCAGCATCTCGCCGTTCTGGCCAAAGGCAAGGATGCAGTCGTCGAGCAGCTTCGCGATCGGCAGGCTGCGCGAAAGGTGCGAGGCATCTCCCCCTTCCGCCAACACCCACGAAGCGTTCGGCTTCAGCCCCGTCTCGGCAAAAATGTGCTTGAGCTGCACGCCCGTCCACTCGCAGCACATCAGCATGCCGTGCGTGAACTGCACGCCCGACATCTGCGCGCCGCGCCACTCCATGCCGCCGTTGGCTGGGCACTCGAGGAAGTGGATGCGGCTGACGGTCGGCATCCGCATCAGGTCCTGCAGCGTGAAGATCTTCGGCCGATCGACAAGGCCATGCACCATCAGACGCCAATCGTTCGGATCGACGTCCGGATAGCCGCCATGGTGGCGTTCGAAGCAGAGACCGTTCGGGGTGATGATGCCGTGCAGCTCGGCGAGCGGGGTGAAGGAGACGGAGCCGATGCGATCCGCCGTCAGCCACGGCACGTAGCGTCGAACGACGTGCGCCTCATGGCGGGAGGGAGTGCCGTAGGGCTCCTCGATTACGCCTGCGCCGAGCGTGCGGCCCCATTCCGGCAGGTTCGGCGGCAGGTTCTCGGGGTTGCCACCGTTGCCGCCAGCCACTGCACGGCCGCCCGACAGCGCCGCCGCCGCGGCGGCAGCGAGCTTCGCTCCGGCGCGCAGCACGCCACGACGTGACGGATTTGGATCGTTCCGCTCCATCTCGCTCCCCATGTCCATCTCGCTCCCCACGCGCCGCTCCTCAGCCCAGGCCGAACATGTGCCGCGTCAGCGCCTCGTACCAGCCGTCGGCATAGTATGCCTCGAGGCGACGCTGTTCCTCCTTGCGCTCGCGGCTCATCGTCGCATTGCGCGGGCTGATGCCGCCTGAGTTCGGCACCTCGATGAACCGATCGCCTTGAGCGCGGAACACACCGACGATGGAGATGCCGTAGTCGGTGCCGACGTGGCTGTAGCAGGTGTTGAAATAGACCGGATCAGGCGGCGTCTGCCCGCGATGCAGCGCCACCGCCGCTGCCACCGCCTGCTTGGCGTGGGTGGACGCAACAAAGCCCGATTTCGGCATCGGCGCCGCGATCGACGCATCGCCGATGACGTGGATGCCCGGCACCAGCGCGCTCTCGAAGGTCTGGGGCTTGACGGGGCACCAGCCGGTCTGGTTGGCAAGCCCGGCGTCGCGCGCGATCCGTCCCGCCATCTGTGGCGGGATCACGTTGGCGACATCCGCCTTCACCGTGTCGCCGAACTCCGTGCGCAGGGTCATCGCTGCTGGCTCGACGCGAACCACACGCCCGTCGTTTGAGGCGCCCCGCCACTCGATCATGCCGGGATAGAGTTCCTCCCACGCCTCCTGGAACAGAGGCTGCTTCGAGAACCCGTTCTTCGCATCGAGGGCGAGGATCTTGGCGCGCGGCTTGGCTTGCTTGAAGTAGTGCGCGACCATGCTGATACGTTCGTAGGGGCCGGGCGGGCAGCGGAACGGGTTGTCCGGGATCGCCATCACGAACACCCCGCCATCGGGCATCGCACGGAGCTGGCGCTCCAGCACGGTGATCGGCTGCACGTAGGGCGCCCAACCGTGCGGCATGCGCTCGGCCGCGTCTTCCGTGTAGCCTTCGATCGCCCCCCAGCGGAGATCGATGCCGGGGCTCATGATCAGCCGGTCATAGGCGACAGGCGACCCGTTGCGAAGGCGCACCGTCTTCGCCGACGCGTCGACCGCGACCGCCTCGTCGTGCACCACGCGCACGCCGCGGCGCGCGAGGCCATCGTAAGTGAAGGTAATGTCCTCAATCCGGCGCATGCCCCCGAGCACCAAGTTGCCGTAGGGGCAAGTGGTGAAGGTGCGTGAGCGCTCGATCAGTGTCACCTCAACATCGGGGAACGTATCGCGCGCAAACCGTGCGGCCGAGGCGCCACCGAAACCACCACCGATGATGACGAGCTTCATCCGCCCCTGGGCTAAGACGCGTGGCGCGGCGAGTGAAACCGGCGCGGCGGCGGCCGAGGCAAGCAGGGTGCGGCGGGACAGTCCGAGACGCATGGTCACCTCCCTCACTCCGGCTTCGCCCAACGGATCGCCATCAGCGCGAACTCCTCGTCGGTGTAGCCGCGCGCGATCCGGTTCATCACGGTCGGGTTGTTCTTGTTCTCGCGGAACGCCTTCATGGTGGCGACGAACTCAGCGCGAGTCATCGTCCTCGCGATGTTCGGGATGCCGTGGCCGCCTCCGCCCTCGCTGCCATGGCAGCCGACGCAGCCGCCGCTAATCAGCCCCACCCGGATCTCGTCCGCAGCGTGCGCGGGCGCAGCAGCCAGCATCAACCCCGCCACCGCGGTCACCGCAGCCTTGCGGCCTCCTCGCAACAGAGTGCTCGGCATTCGTCTCCTCCCCACTGTTTCGTCGCAGTATAGTGATTGCATCGGTCGCGTCCAGAGGTATCTTCGCAGACACGAAGGTGCGAACGAGGCGCGGCCGAACGCCGGGGAAATGTCAACCTCATCCTTGGGAAATCGCCGCATGAAACTGTCCCTGAGCGTCCTTGTCGCTGCCCTCGTTGTTGCCACGGCGGCCCGTGCCGAAGGCGACCCCGCCGCCGGCCAGCGCGTGTTCAACCAGTGCCGCGCCTGCCACACCGTCGACCAGGGCGGGCGCAACGGTGTGGGCCCCAACCTCTATGGCGTAGTCGGCCGCAGAGCTGGGCAGCGCGAGGGCTTCCGCTATTCCGCCAACATGCAGGAACTCGCCAGCACCGGCTTCACCTGGACCGAGGAGAACCTGCGCAAGTATCTCGCCAATCCCAAGGACGTCCTGCCCAAGGGGTCGATGTCGTTCGTCGGTTTGAAAAACCCGCAGCAGATCGAGGACGTGATCGCCTTCCTCAAGCAGAACGGTCCGAAAGGCTGAACCATATGCGGCGCCGCCTGCTCGTCGCCGGGGTTCTCGCTCTCGCAGCGGGTCCGGTTCAGGGTGAAGGCGGCGCCGCCCTCGTCCTGTTCGAACGTCACGACTGTCCCTATTGCCGGCGCTGGCTTCGCGAAGTCGGTCCAGGATGGAATGCCTCCGACCTCGGCCGCCGCGCTCCGCTCCGTCGCGTTGACCTCGGCCAAGGCCCGCTGCCACCCGATCTCGCCTTCCTGCGCGGTACGGTCTTCACGCCGACCTTCGTGCTGGTGAAGGATGGGCGGGAGATCGGCCGCATCATCGGCTACCAGGGCGAGGTGTTGTTCTGGCAGGCGGCCGAGGCCTTGGTCGCGAAACTGGACGAAACAACGGAGGAAGCACGGCCATGACAAAGACGACCCTTCTCGCGACGGCGATCATGGCGGTGGCGATGGCGGGCAGTGGGGTGCGCGCCGCCACCGATGACTTCACCACCTTCCGCGTGATGACGCCCGAACTCGCCCTTGACCTTGCCCTCGCCGCGCTGAAGGACTGCCGCGCCCGCGGCTACCAGGTGGCGGTGGCGGTGACGGATCGTTTCGGCCTCGTCCAAGTCGTGCTGCGTGACCGGCTTGCCGGCCAACACACGCCGGACACGGCGGTGGGCAAAGCGCGCACAGCAGTCAGTTTCCGCTCCGACACCCTCACCCTCGCCGAAGTGACGGAAGCAGGCCAACTCAACTCGGGCATCCGCCACCTGCCGGGATTCGTCTTCCTCGGCGGCGGCGTTCCGGTCGAGGCGGGCGGCACGATCGTCGGCGGCATCGGCATCTCCGGCGCACCCGGCGGGGCCGAGGACGATGCCTGCGCCAAGGCGGGGATCAAGGCGGTCGAGGACCGCTTGCTGATGTGAGGCCAGAGCGGCTTGCGCGTTGAGAACGCGCAGCTTGGAACGAGGAGACGAGGGTCGGCCGACGCGGCAAGGCGCGATCGCGAAAGAAGCGAACGTCGCGCCCGCATCCGCACTGCCGTGCAGGGGGGTGACACGACGCCCTGCATGCCGCACGCGCGCTGGCGCAAACACGCTGATCCCGCAACACCCGGCACGCCGCAAGCGGCGCGACCGTGCCGAGATTACGTCCCGCTGCCAGAAGGGCGGGCGATGCATCGCCGCAATCAGGCGGCGCGTGCACAGCCTGGACCCTGCAGATGACCCCATCAGAGGCACGTGACGCGGGATCTCGCGGTCGCCCACGACGGCGGGCGAAGGTGGGGCCGCCGCTGAGGGGCCCGCGCGACCCGACGTCGATCCGCTCGCGGCGTCGGTCGAAGTCTGCACCTGGTGCAGGCCTGACCCGCCGGGAAACGGCTTTCATGCACATGCGGATGAGCGCATTCTTGGAGCATGGAAACGCTCACCCTTCTGGCCAGCCTCGCCGACCCGATGCGCCTTGCCGTGCTGCATCTGCTGCGGGACGGGCGGGAACACTGCGTCTGCGACCTGATGCGACGCCTCGGCGCCACGCAGTCCCGCATGTCGCGCCACATGCAGGTGCTGCGGGCGGCCGGGCTGGTCACGGCGCGGCGCGACGCGCAGTGGGTGCGCTATCGGCTGAACCCTGGCCTGCCTGCCCCTGTGCGCCGGCTGGTCGAGGCCGTGCTTGATCTTCCCCCTCCGGCCGAGCGGAGCATCGCCGCATGAGCGTCAGAACCGAAGCGCCGCGCGCGCCAGGCACTCTGGTCTGGGTGGGCGGCGTTGCCGCGGGGCTCTCGGTTTGGACGCTCCTCTACAGCCAGCTTGTTCCCTTCTCGGAATGGGCCGTGTCTCTCCTGCCGCTCGAGCGACACAGCCATCTCGGCGAAGCGATCGCCTTCTTCCTCTACGATGTGCCGAAGGTTCTGCTGCTGCTCACGCTGGTGGTGTTCGCGATGGGCGTGGTGCGCACCTTCTTCTCGCCCGAACGCACGCGCTCTCTGCTGGCCGGCCGGCGCGAGGGCGTGGGCAACGCGATGGCGGCCTTGCTCGGCATTGTCACACCCTTCTGCTCCTGTTCGGCGGTGCCGCTCTTCATCGGCTTCGTCTCGGCCGGCGTCCCGCTCGGCGTCACCTTCTCCTTCCTGATCGCCGCGCCGATGGTGAACGAGGTGGCCCTCGGGCTGCTGTTCGCCCTGTTGGGATGGCAGGTGGCGCTGACCTATCTCGCTTTCGGGCTTGGCGTTGCCATCGTCGCCGGCTGGATCATCGGCACGTTCAGGCTCGAATCCTGGCTGGAGCCCTGGGTGCTGCAGATCCACGCCGGCGCTGCGGGGCCGGCAGAGGGTGTCCTGACCTGGGCAGAGCGCATCCGCGCCGGCCTCGAGGCGGTGCGCGAGATCGTCGGCCGCGTCTGGTACTGGATCATCGCCGGCATCGCTGCGGGCGCGCTGATCCACGGCTTCGCACCTGAGGACCTGCTCGCCTCCATCATGGGCAAGGACGCGTGGTGGTCGGTGCCAGCCGCAGTCATCATCGGCATTCCGCTCTATTCCAACGCCGCCGGCATCATCCCGGTGGTCGAGGCGCTGCTGGGAAAGGGGGCCGCGCTCGGCACCGTGCTCGCGTTCATGATGAGCGTCACCGCCCTGTCGCTGCCGGAGATGATCATCCTGCGCAAGGTGCTGTCCGTGAAGCTGATCGCGGTGTTCGTCGCCATCGTCGGCGCAGGCATTCTGGCCGTTGGCTTCCTGTTCAACCTCCTATTCGCCTGAAGGAGCGCGTGCGATGAAGGACGTGAAGGTGCTTGGCCCCGGTTGCGCGAGGTGCAAAGCGACCGCCGAGGTGATCGCCGCCGTCGCGAAGGAAACCGGGGCCGAGATCGCGCTCGGCAAGGTCGAGGACATGCGCGAGATCGTCGCCTACGGCGTCATGTCCACCCCTGCGGTGGTCGTGGACGGGACGGTGGTGCACGCAGGCTCCGTGCCAGAACGCGCCATGGTCGAGAAATGGCTGAAATGAGCGCGACTGCAAAGAAGGACCTGCCCTAAAGGCGCGAGGTCCGCCCCACCACAGCCCGTCGGCCGTTCGCCGAAGGCGCGCTGGCGGTGGATGTGCGCGCAGCAGACGAGGCCGCCCGCCTTGCTTTCGCCAACTGCGGGTCGCGGAACATCCCGCTCCGTGCATTCGCGCGGCCGCCCGGGGCGAAGTCCTGCGACCGATCATCGATGCCCAGCATGTCGAGGCGCATCGCACGGCGGCGCGCCTCTGCAAAATCTGCCGCGCCATGCCGCCACGGCCGCAGCGAGGCCGGGCCGAACGCGGCTCTGCCCGCCGTCTGCGACGAAGGCACCCGACTGCTCCCGGGGAAATGCGGGTGATCCTGGCCCACCCACACCGATCGCGCCATCGCCGCCGCCCCTTCCCCGGCTCGACCCTCGAGGCCTGAGCCTAGGGCTTGAGGTGCACCCAGCCCGCCAGCACCTTCTCCACGATCTCGGGCAGGCCGTTCTTCACCACCTCGACCCCCTCCAGCAGGTCGTCGTGCGGGCGGCCCATGCTCTCGAGCGTGTTGCCGCAGGCGATGAAGGTGATGTCGTAAGCACGGAGCGAGGCCACCCGTTCCGCCACTTGGCTGTCGCCCTTCAGCACATGGCGCACCCCTGGGCCATAGAGCACGATCGCGAGTTCCACCCGGTCTGGCCCATAGAACTCCTGGATGTTGATCACGTTGGAGAACACCGCGTTGGCGCGCGCGGGGTCGGCTTCGGCAAGGGAGACGACGATGCGCCGCGGCGAATCGATGCTCGGCTTGGGGTCGGCAAGTTCGGTCTCACGCTCGCGCGCTGCCGCCGCGGGAGACGCGATCAGCAGGGCGAGGGCGATCAACACTGCGCGCTTCATGGCCATCCTTCCCCTCTCCGTGACGGCGGTGGATTGAACCGCCTCCTCTCGCTTGCCATCATCGTGAACAGAGAGGGAGGGGTCGATGCCGAACACCCGCCGCAGCCTGCTCGCTGCACCACTCCTCGCCGGCGCCGGCCTGCTGGCCCCCGGCATGCTGCGCCCCGAGCCCGTGCGCACCGATCATGGCTGGACCCAGTCCTGGTTCCTCGACACCTTCCTTCGCCTGCCCGAGGACCTCGCCGAGGCCCGCGCGAATGGTAAGCGATTCGCGGTCGTGTTCGACCAGAGGGGCTGCCCCTACTGCGTCGAAATGCACACCGTGCATCTGGTCGACCCCGCGATCGCCACCTACGTGCGAGAACGCTTCGCCCTAGTCCAGCTCGACCTGCATGGATCGCGCGAAGTGCAGGACTTCGATGGGGCGACGATGGAAGAGCGGGCCTTGGCACGGCGCTGGAGGGTGCGCTTCACGCCCACCATCGTCTTCTTCCCCGACACTGACAAACTGCCGACGGCGCCAGGGCACGAGCTCGAGGTCGCGCGCATGCACGGGCTTCTCAAGCCCGACCAGTTCCTCGGCATGTTCCGCTACGTCGCCGAAAAAGCCTACGCCGACGGCACGCCCTTCACCGCCTGGTGGTCGCGCCGGTCGCGCACCTGACGGGCCTCGCGCGGGCGACAAGCGGACCGCCGCTATCGCGCTTCAGCCGAGGCGGGAGAAAATCGGGAACGTTTCCAGAAGCCAGTTCCCGATCACGCTGAAAGTCCCGGTCATGATCATCACTCCGGTGACGACGAGAAGCCCCCCCACGGCGAGTTCGACGGCGCGGAAGTGGCGGCGCATGCGCTGCACGAAGCTGAGGAATTGCGACGCGAACAGAGCGGCGAGCAGAAACGGCACGCCGATGCCGGCGGCATAGACCGCGAGCAGCGAAGCACCGTAGCCGATCGACTGCGAAGAGGCGGCGATGGTGAGAATCCCGGCGAGGACCGGCCCGACACAGGGCGTCCAGCCAAAGGCGAAGGCAAGGCCAACGACGTAGGCACCCAAAGGTCCCGTCGGCTTCCTCTCCACCTCGAAACGCCTCTCGCGATAGAGGAAACCAAGGCGCAAGAGACCGGCGAAATGCAGCCCGAACAGGATCAGCACCGCGCCGGCGACAAGGGCAAACGTCTCCATGTGCTCGGCGAGAAGCCGCGAGATCGCACTCGCCGAAGCGCCGAGAGAGACGAACACCGTGGCGAAGCCGAGCACGAAGAAGAAGGCGGCCGAGACGACGCGCAGCCGATCCGCCTGCACCACCGTGCCGGCAGCGCCCGCTTGCAGAGTCACGCCGCCGATGAAGCCGAGATAGGGGATGACGAGCGGCAGCACGCAGGGCGAGAGGAAGGAGAGAATCCCCGCAACGAGAGCCGTGCCGTGGCCGACATCCATCGCGCGGCGCCTACCCTGCGCGCGCGACACGGGCCGCGCGTGGCGAATGCGACGCGCCGGTTGCCTCAGCTGCGTGTCGGGCGCATCGCTGCATCGGTCTTCACGCGAAGCGAGTGCGGCCCCGGCGATCAGCTGCGCACGAGACGGATCGCCGTGTTCGGCTTCGGCGCCACCGTGCCGAGGCGGGCGATGTGCTTCTCCACCACCTCCCAAATCGGCGGGCCTTGCGTCCCCTCGTTCACCGAGGCCCAACCGGCGAGCACGTAGCGCTTCGTGGCCTCGAGCGGTTCGTTGCGGCGGAGGAGAACCATGTCGGTGATGCGCTGCCCGGCGGGCCGATCGACCTGGATGGTGAAGCCCAAGCCCCCGACACGGACCATGTCTCCGCCCTGCTGGTAGTAGGGGTCAGGGTTGAACAGGTTGTCGCAGACGTCCTCTAGGATCTCCTTCACCTGAGCGCCGGTGAATTCCATGCGCCAGGCGTTGGGATAGGTCATCGCCGTCTGTTCGTAGATGTGCTCCATGGTGATGGCGCTGCCGGGGAGAAGCGAAGGCCCCCAACGGAAGCCGGGCGAGAGGGCGATCTCGGCGTCGCGTTCGGCGACCAGCGCCTCGCAGATCAGATCATCCCAGGTACCGTTCAGATTGCCGCGCCGGTAAAGCGTGGTTTCCGTATGCCCGACCACGCGCGTCAGCATTGCCTCGTGCGGCGCGCGCAGGCGCGCGATGGCCGCCGCCATGTCGGCATCGGGGCGGATCGCGTTGGCGAACACCGGGATCAGCGCGTGGCGGTAGGCCACCACCTTTCCGCCCCGCACCTCGAGGTCGAGCCGGTTGAGAAACTTGCCGTGCGCGCCAGCGGCGATCAGCAGCGTCTCTCCGACCTTGATCGGCTCTGGCGTGCAGTCATGGGTGTGCCCGACCAGCACCACGTCGATCCCCCGCACGCGGGAGGCAAGCTTGCGATCGACCGCGAAGCCGTTGTGCGAGAGGAGGACCACCACCTCGGCGCCGTCGGCGCGCGCCTCCTCGACACGTTTGGCGAGCTTCTCCTCCTGGATGCCGAAGCTCCAGTCGGGAATCAGCCAACGCGGGTTGGCGATCGGCGTGTAGGGGAAGGCTTGGCCGATCACTGCCACCTTCACTCCGCCGCGCTCGAACATCCTGGCGGGGGTGAAGACGTCCTCGTTCCATTCCGTATCTTGAACGTTGCCGGCAAGGAATGTGCAGCCCGCGGCCTCGGTCTGCTCGACAAGTTCCTTCACCCGCTTTGCCCCGTAGGTGAACTCCCAGTGCGCGGTCATCGCCTCGGGCTTGAGCAAACCCATCAGCTCGACCATCGCCGCGCCAGCGGTGGCCAGCGCGACATAGCCGCCATGCCAGGTGTCCCCGCCATCCAGAAGCAGCGTCTGGTCGGGCCGTTCAGCGCGGATCGCCTTGACGAGTGTCGCGATGCGATCGAGCCCGCCCATCGGGCCGAAGACTTTGGCCAGGGTCTCGAAATCTTCGTGGCTGACCGCATGCGCCATCGCCGTGCCAGCGGCCAGGCGGAAATGTTCGCGCAGTGCGGCACCGGTGAGGAAGGGCGGGCGACCGCGGCCCTCGCCTACGCCCTCGTTCACCGAGGCCTCGCGGAAATACATCGGCAGCATCTGCCCGTGCAGGTCGGTCATGTGCAGGATGGTGACCTGGCCGAGCGGCTCAAAGCGCAGCAGATCGGCTTCGGTGAGCGTACCTTGCGCGGCGGCGCGCATGGCGGAGGGGCCAAGTGCAGCCAGAGCGCACGCTCCGGCCAACAGGTCGCGACGCGTGATCATCGGTCAGGTCCTGCACAGCGATGCGGGGGGTGACAACGGCCAGGGCGCGGCACGCGAAAGGCTTGCGCTGCCGCCCGTCGCCGCGGCGACGGGCGGCCGCAGAAGCGCACTGGGTGACGATCAGCCGACCCGAAGTTCGGCCTTGGCAGTGGCGCGGGTGCCCGCGTCGTTGATCCAGGTGAACTCGAAGGTGCCTGCCTTCTCCGCCTTGAAGGCGAAAGCAATGTAGGGGTTGGCCGAAATCGCCGGGTGCAGGTCCATGCGGAACACCTCCTGCCCATCGAAGGTGGCGATGAAGGTCTTGATGATGTCACGCGGCACCAGGTTGCCCGAGGAGTCGCGGCGCTGGCCGGTCTCCATCGGGTGCGAGATCAGGGTGCGGATCTCGATGATGTCGCCTGCCTTCACGTTGGAGGGAAGGCGAACGCGCGGCTGTCCGATCGGTGCTGCCATGGTCGTGTTCCCGTCTTGCTCGTTGGTCCGTTCAGCCGCCGCAGCCGCCGATGGTAACCTTCACCTCCTGGCGGCCGACGAACAGCGACCCGTCGCTCATCTCGGCCACCGCGACCACGTCCTGCGTCTGGCCAAGGCGGATGCGCGTCGACACCTCTGCCCGTCCCATCGCAGGCGTGAGGGTGAAAGAGGCGACATCCGGGGTCGGGTTGCGGTCGGCGAAGATGTGCACCGCCTTGACGTAATCGGCTGCCGTCATCGGGCTTTCCACCGCCACAGTGAGTGGGATGGTGTTGCCGTTCTCGGCGATCGGCGGCAGACGCAGCGTGATGCGCCCTTCTTTCAGCGTCCGCTCACCGATCAGTTTCTTGATCGCCGCCTCGGTCGCCGGTTGCAGCGAGGCGGAGACCGGCTTCGGTGCGAGCGTGATGGCGACAATCGCGCCGGCCGTCCCTAACACAGCCGTGCGTCGGCTCAATGCGTATCCCTTTTCCATCGCGGCGACTTCTCCTCTCCCAAGCCGTTCAGGCGATCGACAAGCTGGGCAGTAAGCTCACGACCGGACAGGTCCAGGCGAAGCCGCCCGGGCTTCCCTTGACCACGTCGGTGCGTTCCTCCCACCTCGTTATCTTCGCAACAGTGAACATGGTTCGCGGCCCTCTGGCAAGCCTTTCTTGACGGAACCTCCTAGAATGAGCCCCAAGCGACCATCACCTCGTGCTTGTTGTGGCTCAAATGCCTAAGCCAAGCCCCTGGGATCTGAGCAAACGCGTCGAGGGCATCGTGGTCGGTCTCCCCCTGGAATTTCACCGTACAAAGAACATGCTTCGCTGCGCCGGCCGCAATCCAAGCCCGCACGAGGCGAAGAAGGCGACGCGGGTAGGCAACCACGTCGCTGCACAGCCAATCCACCACACCCTGCGTCTCGCGCCACCGCAGCGGGTCAAGGGCGAAGGCGCTCTCCTGCCGCACGGTCACGTTTGGTAGAAGAGCGATGCGGGGGTTGAGCGGCGCCTTGTCCACCGCGATCACTCTGGCTCCGAGGGAGGCGAGCGCCCAGGTCCAACCGCCCGGTGAAGCGCCGAGATCGAGGCAGGTCTCGCCAGGCTGCGGCCAGCGGCGAAGCAAGGCGAACGCCTCCCACAGCTTGAGGTAGGCGCGCGAGGGCGGCCCTGCGCGATCTTCGACGAACCGCGCCTCGCCGTTGGGAAAGGGCGAGGAACAGTCTGGCGAGGCGAGCACGAGATCGGGCGCGAGCAAGGTAAAGGAGCCGAGCGGCGCCTCCGGCGCCGAACCGGGAAAGACCAGCGGTTTCGCCGAAACGTAGGGCAGGCGTTTGGCGATCAGCATCGCTCGCCGGTAATAGAGCGGCGCATAGGGCCACCAGTTGCGCTGCAGAGCGCGCAGTTTCGCCGCGCCATCGGCAATGGAGCGGATCGGGATCGCGCGCGGGTCGCGCCAGATATTCAACGCCCAGGCGCTTGCGGTGGGCGCATCCTCGCTCAGCGCAAGCCGGCCGTGCCAGCAGGCCACCGACACACCTCTCCGCGTCAGCTCCACGGCGAGCTGGGTCTCGTAGCCTGCGGCGGCGAGATAGGCGGAACGAAACGCTCCCCCGTTCACCTTGGCGCAACGAAAGCGGTGTATGCGAGGACGAGCCAGCCGCCGATCAGCGCCGCCCCGCCGATCGGCGCGATTGGACCGAGCGAGAGGCCGAGGAATGCGCGCATGAGCACGGACCCGCAAAAGAGCGCGAGCCCTGCGACGAACAGCGCAACGGCAGCCGCGAACGGTCGCTGCGGCAGCCTGTGGGCGAGCGCGGCGGCCCCAATCAGAGCGAGGGCATGCCAGCCCGCCATGGTCAGCGCACTGTCGACCAGGGCGAGAGCAGAAGCATCAAGGCGTGCGGGCAGTGCGTGGGCGCGCAGCGCGGCGAGGCAGACCGCCGCAGCACCCGTCAACGCCCCGGCGGCGAGAGCAAAGCGCACCATGGCCACGAGCCTCGTGGGCCGAAGGCCATCGCGCAAGTCCTCCTCGGTCGCAGCACAGCCCGCACGGTCTTCACGATGAGCCTCCCTCCCCCCGCCGCCGCAGCGGTTTGGTCTATGGCGGCACAGCCTCTGGCCTTTGCCGGCGCGCTGATCCGCGATCCGGCAGGGCGCTACTTGGTGCAGATCCGCGACCGAAGCCCAGGCATCCTCAGCCCCGGCGCCTACAGCCTGTTCGGCGGCGCGATCGAGGAGGGAGAGAGCTCCGACGAGGCGGTCCGGCGCGAACTCGAGGAAGAGATCGGCTGGGTTCCCGACGATCTCACCTTCTGGCGCACGCTCTGGATCCCGGCCCGCTACCCGGGTGCACCCGTGCGGTCGGCCCGGGTTGAGGCCTACCAAGGGACAATCACGCCGGAGCGCGCGGCTCGCCTGCGGCAGATGGAAGGAGCGGGGCGCGCCTTGATGCCGCCGCGCACGCTGCTTCTGGAGGGGAACGTGTCCACCGTCGCACGGCTCGCGATCGGCCTGCACGCTCAGGAGGCGATCGCGGCGGGCGGCAGCGAAGCCTTGCCTGAATACTGGCCACGGTGAGCGCGCCGAGGGCCGCTCAGCGCCGACCGAACAGACGGAGGATCGCCCCGAACAGGCCACCCCGTTGGCGAGGCTCCGCGCGGAAAAGGGAGGGGCCGCGGCTCGCCGCATGCGGCCGCGCCGCCGGCGGCGGCAGAGCGGACGCCACCGAATAAGCGCGCACATCGCCGGCAGCAATCAGCCGCCGCTCAAAGGCGACGACGCGATCCACGGGCTCGGGCAACGCACCGCGCTCGAGCGCACTCGCCTGCGCCGCCGCCCCTCCGAAGTCGCCTGCCCGGCGCAGAATGTCGACGATGCGCACCTGTTGTTCGAGATCGGGCGGCGGGCCCTGCCGGAAGAGAGCGACGGCGGTGAGCCGCCACTCCCGGGCAAGCTCTGGGCGGCGTAGGTCATCGGCCACCCAGGCGGCCTGTAGCGTCGCCTCGGCCGCCGCGTGCAGCTCGCCCGTCTCCTCAAGGATCATCGCCCGGCAGAGGAAGCGGCGTGCCAAGGCCGGGTAGTTCGTCTCGGCGAGCAGAGCGCGGTACGGCCCTGACCACACCACCGCCTTCTCAGCCTCGCTCGCGCGATCGAGCCGTGGCGCGACATAGCCGCAGCCAGGGCAGGCCTGCAGCCAGTAGGCCATGGTGCTGCGCACGGCATCGCGCGGCCGAAGGTCAAGATCGGGCGGCCCCGCCGGCCCTCCTCCCTTCACCTGGCGCTGCCGGCTCTCACGCCCGCAGACCGCGCACGCGACGGATGTCTCGACCACGCTCGGCATTGTGCACGAGCCTAGCGAACGAACAGGCCGCGGTGAAGCGCAGCCCTGCTCACGCCGCGATCAGCTTCACCCACATGCCGGGCCGCACCTCCTCGTCCGCCCCAAGGCCGTTCATTACCCTCAGCCTCTCGTTGGCCTGGGGCAAGGGCAGGGCCCGGGCAAGCGAGGCGACCGTCTCCCCCGCCCGCACCTGGTGCGCGCGAAGCCGGAGCGGACGGATCGCCGCCGCCTCCTCGCGGCTGAGGCGGCGGAACGAGGCGAGCATGGCAAAGAAGCCCGCCTCAAACGCCTCCAGCCGATCGGCCCGCGCGGCGAGCTGGAAGCGCCAGTAGCGCCCCGGCGCGAACCTCACGGCAACCAAGATGATCTCGATCGTGCCCTGCCGCGTCGAGACCCGACCCCGCGCCATCGCCGCCGGCCAGCCGCCAACCTCGAGCGACGACACGCTCCCAAGCCGAACAGTCTGCGCCCAGACGCGCGTTAGGTACTGGTCTGGCGGGATGTCGCCGCGGATCCGCGCGGCATCGAACACGATCTGCGCCCCCTCGCGGTGTGTGGCCG
This sequence comes from uncultured Elioraea sp., assembly GCA_937928775.1. GTDB lineage: Bacteria > Pseudomonadota > Alphaproteobacteria > Acetobacterales > Acetobacteraceae > Elioraea. The sequence goes on from CALFVI010000070.1 coordinate 19,841, forward strand.
AGACCGCGTTCTTCCCGTTCACCACCCGGAAGCCGTGCGGGAAGTCGAGCCCGATGCCGAGGCGGGGGTGGAGAAAGGTGCGACCGCGCACCACGCCTTCGTCCACATCGTCTCCCCAGACGAGCCCGTCGAGCCGGCGCACATGCTCGTCGCGCGCCGTCCTCCCCCGCGCATTCCCCCCCGCCTGGGCAATGGCCGCCCGCACCCGCTCCGTCGTGCGCGGATGGGTGGAGAGCCAGGAGAACTGGTCCTCCCCCGGCCGCCTCCCGGTGGCTGCGGCATCCAGCCGGTCCCAGGCGTTCATGCGATCAAGGAACGAGGCCATCGCCTCCGTTGCGTAACCGCCCGCACGCAGCAAGCGCACGCCGTAAGTGTCGGCCTCGAACTCCTGTTCCCGCGAATAGGCGGCGAGCCAGAACTGCCCGGCAAGGCCTGCGATCTGGCCCGCCCCGCGCACGCCGAGGAAGACCTGGCCCAGGATCTCCGCCGCCACGCCGCCGATTTGCGCACCCACCTGCCGGTCGTAGCGCTGGGCAGCGTGGCGGTGGATGACGTGGCCGATCTCGTGCCCGATGACCGCAGCGAGTTCCGCCTCGTCGGCACAGAGGCTCAACAGCGCCCGGGTGACGTAAATGTACCCCCCTGGCAGCGCGAAGGCGTTCATCACCGAGGTGTTGAGAAGCGAAAACGTCCAGCGCGCATCTGGCCGATCAGACAGCTGGGCAAGCCTGCTGCCGAGGTCGCGCACGTACTCGGCCTGCGGGCCCTGCATCGCGCCGCCGAACTGGGCCAGGATCTTCGGGTGTTCCTGCGCGCCGAGACGGGCCTCGGCCTCAGGCGAGAGGAAGATCTGCGCCGCCGCAGGGCGGGCAAGCAGGAGTGCGGGGCCAGCGACCAGGAAAGGGCGACGGTTCAGCATGCCGCGTCATGTGGTAACGCCCCTGCCGACCGTGCCCTCCAGCGCTGCCGCCTTTTGCTCAGAACAGCGAGAACCAGCGCGCGGGTTCGGTAGCCGGGCGCGATGGGGTGTCCGCTACCGCCCGTTGCGGGCCGAAGGGACGAGGCTCAGTCCAGCAATCGACACTCCCGAGAGAGCGGGTGCAGAACGGCGCTTCCGCCGGGGCTTCCACCGTCCGGCAGTACTCGCCGCGGCGTTCGAGGTGCAGGAGCGAACAGTCCTGCCCCGTGACCAGAGAGTAGACGGCATCCAAGGGGCCCCTCTGCAGCACGACGAAAGACCCCGCCGCGACTCCTGCGGCGATGAGGGGGGCAGGCGTGCCCTGGACCTTCGTTCCGCAGGCGGCCGAAGCCAGGGCGAGGAGGAGAAGGAGAAAGCGCCACATCGGCCGCAGCAGAGCATGGCGGGGTTTCCGAAGGGTTGACGATGCTACGAACACCGCGAGGATCCGCGGCATGGCAGACGCCCGATCCTCGCTCACCCCCTCCCCGCTCAGCCGGACTGAGGCGGAACGGCTGCTCGAGGCTGTCTCCGCGGCCCTTGCGCTGCCTATTCCTCCGCTTGGTCTGCCGGGAACCTTGGACGCGCTCGTCCGCCTCTCCGAAGCGGCGGCTCTGCTGCTGGCCTTTCCGCTCGGCGAACGCGACGAACCCGCCCCGGTGTTCCGCCCATGAGCGCGGAGGCCCTGCTCGATCAGGGTTCGGTTGCGATCGCCAAGGCGGTGCGGTCGCGCGCGGCGTCGGCGGTGGCGGTGGCGGAAGCGGCGATCGCGCGGATTGCCGCGCGCAACCCCGCGCTCAACGCCTTCACGGACGTCACCGCCGACCGCGCGCTTGCCGAAGCGCGCGCGGTCGATGCGGCGGTCGCGCGGGGCGAGGACCCTGGCCCTCTGGCCGGCGTGCCCTTTGCGGTGAAGAACCTGTTCGACATCCGCGGGCTGGCCACCCGCGCGGGCAGCCTGATCGGACGCGAGAGCCCTCCCGCCGTGCGCGATGCCGCCGCCATTCGGCGTCTGCGTGCCGCTGGTGCGGTGCTTCTGGGCGGTTTGAACATGGGCGAGTACGCCTACGACTTCACCGGCGAGAACGCGCACGACGGGCCGACGCGCAACCCGCACGACCCCTCGCGCATGGCGGGCGGGTCCTCGGGCGGGTCGGCGGCGGCTGTGGCAGCGCGGCTGGTGCCGCTCGCACTCGGCTCCGACACCAATGGCTCGATCCGCGTGCCCGCCGCCTTCTGCGGAATCTTCGGGCTGAAGCCCACCTTCGGGCGCCTCACCCGCGCCGGTACCGTGCCGTTCGTCGCCAGCCTCGACCATGTCGGGCCCTTCGCGCGGAGCGTGCGCGATCTCGCCCTCGCCTATGACGCCATGCAGGGCTGGGACGCCGGGGACCCCGCCTGCCGGCGCAAGGCGGCGGAGCCGGTGACGGATCGCCTCGGCCTCGGGGCGGCGGGCCTGCGCATCGCCCGCCTCGGCGGTGCGTTCGACGAGGGGGCGACGGCGGAGGCGATGGCAGCGGTTGAGGCCTGCGCCGCCGCCCTCCGTGCGACCCGCAGCATCGACCTGCCGGAGATCCCTCGCGCCCGCGCCGCAGCCCAGATCATCACCGCGGCGGAGGCCGGCGCTCTGCATCTCGACCGCCTGCGCACGCGCGCGCTCGACTACGACCCCGCCACGCGAGACCGTTTCCTTGCCGGCGCGCTCGTTCCCGCGCCTTGGGTCTTCGCCGCGCAACGCTTCCGCCGCTGGTTCTTCGAGCGGGTCATGGAGACGTTCCGGGACGTGGACATTTTGCTCGCCCCCGCCACCCCCTTCGCGGCCCCGCCCATCGGCAGCGCGGGCACGATCCGGCTCGGCGGGCGCGAGGTGCCGGTGCGCGCCGCGATCGGCCTGTTCACCTCGCCCTTCTCCCTCGTCGGCCTGCCGGTGGTCAGCGTGCCGGCGGGGCGGTCGGCCGAGGGGCTTCCTCTCGGCGTGCAGATCATCGCCGCGCCGTGGCGCGAGGAGCACGCGCTCCGCGTTGCCGCCGCCCTGGAAGCCGCTGGGTTCGTCTGCTGCCCTGCTCCTACCGGTTGACAGGGCGCTACGAACAGCGCGCGCCTCGGCCCAACCCGGCGGCGTACCAGCCGCGCGTGCGCCGGAAGATCGCGACGAGGGACAGCATCACCGGCACCTCCACCAGAACCCCGACCACCGTGGCCAGCGCCGCGCCAGACCCCAGGCCGAACAGGCTGATCGCGGTCGCGACCGCGAGTTCGAAGAAGTTCGACGCCCCGATCAAAGCGGACGGCGTACCGATCTCGTGCGGCTCGCCGAGCACGCGGTTGGCGAGGTAGCCGACGAGAGCGGTGAGGTAGCCCTGCAGGATGATCGGCACCGCAAGGAGGGCGATGATCATCGGATCGGCGAGAATGCGATCACCCTGGAACGCGAACAGCAACACGATGGTGGCGAGCAGAGCGACGACCGAAAGCGGGTTGAGAACCGCGAGCACGGCGGCGAAGCGGCCAGTGGCGACCAGCCTCCGCCGCCAGAGCTGAGCCACGACGAGCGGCACCACGATGTAGAGGACGACCGACAACAGAAGGGTCTGCCACGGCACCACCACCGCCGAGAGACCAAGCAGGATACCCACGATTGGGGCGAAGGCGACCACCATGACCACGTCGTTTAGCGCGACCTGGCTCAGCGTGAAGTTCGGCTCGCCGTCAGCGAGGTTCGACCAGACGAACACCATCGCCGTGCAGGGTGCGGCGGCGAGCAGGATCAGACCGGCGATGTAGGACTCGATCTGGTCCTCGGGCAGGAATGGGGCGAAGAGGAAACCAACGAACAGCCAGGCCAGAGCGGCCATGAGGAACGGCTTGAACGCCCAGTTCACCGCGAGCGTGACGCCGATGCCGCGCCAGTGCCGCCCGACCGCAGCGAGTGCGGAGAGATCGACCTTGAGCAGCATGGGCACGATCATCGCCCACACCAGTGCCGCGACGGGAATGTTCACCTGGGCGATTTCGGCTGCGGCAAGGGCCCGCACGAGGCCCGGGGCGAGCGTTCCGACAGCAATCCCCGCGGCCATGCAGAGCGCGACCCAAAGCGTGAGATAGCGCTCGACGAGGCCGAGCGCGGGCGGTGGTGTGAGGTCAGGGGTGTCTCTCATGTGGCGGGCGCCTCCACGACAGCGGCTTTGCGCGGCAAGAGAAGGGAAATCGCGCAGCACGCGGCGAGCATCGCCGCCGCCCCGATCAGGCAGCCCTCAATCCCGCCCACCTGGTAGAGAAGCCCCGACAGAAGCGTGCCCATCAGCCGCCCCGTCGCGTTGGCGGCATAATAGAACCCGACATCCTCCGCCACCTTCTCCGACCCGGCATAGGCGACGACGAGGTAGGAGTGCACGGAGGAGTTGATCGCGAACACGATGCCGAAGAGGGCAAGCCCGGCCACGACGATCGTTTCGGCCCGCGCCGGGGCTGCGCCAAGCCCGGCGAGGATGGCGACCGGGACGAGGGCGAGCACCCCGGCCCAAAGCCGCGCCGCCGGCACCTCGGCGGAAAGCCCATCGGGCGAGCGCGGCACGATCCGGTAGGCGAGCCCTTGCACGATGCCGTAGCCGATGGTCCAGAGGGCGAGAAAACCGCCCACCTCGGCGAAGCTCCAGCCCGCGGCGTAGAGGAAGACAGGAAGCCCCACCACGAACCACACATCGCGCGCACCGAACAGCACGATGCGCGCTGCGGCGAGCAGGTTGATCGCGCGCGTCTTGGCGAAGAGTTCGCGCACGCGCGAGGCCTTCCTCGCCTTGCCGAACATCCGCGGCAGCGAAAGCGCGACCGCGGCGAAGACGAACGCGAGCAGGCCAGCCATCAGCCACAGCGCGGGTGCGAAGCCGAACGCCGACAGGAGCAGGCCGCCCAGGAAGAACCCAACCCCCTTCAGCGCGTTCTTCGACCCCGTGAGCCAGGCGACGTAGCGGAACAGGGTTCCCGAATCGCCCTCCGGGGTGACGAGTTTGATCGCGCTCTTCGCACTCGTCTTGGTGAGGTCCTTGGCCACGCCGGCCAGGCCTTGCGCGACCACGACCCAGGCGACGGACCAGACGCGCGACCAGGCGGGATCGAGGGCAGAGAGCATGAAGAGGGCCGCCACCTGCAGCGCGAGCCCGGCCGAGAGGGTCACGTTCACGCCGAAGCGCGCCGCCGCCCAGCCGCCGAACAGGTTGGTGGCCATGCCGGCAAGCTCGTACAGCACGAACAGGAAGGCGAGCTCGAACGGCGTGTAGCCCAGCGTGAAGAAGTGCAGCAGCACGAGCATGCGCAGGGCGCCGTCGGTCAGCGTGAAGCCCCAGTAGGCGGCAACCACCGAGGCGTAGGCGCGGCGCGGGCTCATCCTCCGACCCCGTTGCCGAATACGCTGCGCTGACGCATCGTTCCGTTTCTTGTCCTTGCTGCGTCGCGCGGCCTGCCGGCGCGCTTAGCTCCGCTCGGCGACGATTGCGGCGAGGTCGACCATGCGGCAAGCATAGCCCATTTCGTTGTCGTACCAGGCATAGACCTTCACCATCGTGCCGTCCGTCACCATGGTCGAGGGCGCATCGACGATCGCGCTGCGGCTGTCCGAACGGTAATCGGCCGAGACGAGAGGGCGATGCTCGATGCCGAGAATGCCCGCAAGCGGGCCAGCCGCGGCTTCGGCGAACAGCGCGTTCACCTCGTCCTCGGTGGTTGGGCGAGCCAGTTCGAACACCGCATCCGTCAGCGAGGCGTTCAGCACAGGCGCGCGCACTGCATGCCCGTTCAGCTTGCCGTTCAGTTCCGGGTAGATCAGCCCGATCGCAGTGGCCGAGCCCGTGGTGGTGGGTGCGAGGTTTAGCATCGCCGAGCGCGCGCGGCGGAGGTCGCGGTGCGGCGCGTCGATCACCACGTTGGTGTTGGTCGGGTCGTGGATGGTGGTGATCTGGCCATGGCGGATGCCGATCCCCTCGTGCAGCACCTTCACCAGAGGGGCGAGGCAGTTCGTGGTGCAGGACGCCGCGGTGAGGATGGGCTGAGAGCCGTCGTAGAGCCGGTCGTTGACGCCGACGACGATGTTCAGCGCCGACCCGTCCTTCACCGGGGCGGCGACGATGACGCGCTTGGCGCCCCGCGCAAGATGGGCGTCGAGATCGTCTCGGGTGAGGAACTTTCCCGTGCATTCGAGCACGAGGTCGACCCCGAGATCGCCCCACGGGATGTCGCGCGGGTGGGCATGAGCGGAGAAGCCGATGCGGCGGTTGCCGATCACGATCGCGTCTTTCTCCGCCGCGATCGGCGCCCGCCATCGGCCATGGATGGAGTCGAACTCGAGCAGATGCGCGGTGGCTGCCGGGCCGCCCTTGACTTCGTTTACATGCACGAGTTCGAGGCGGTTCGCCGCGCGCGGGTCGTTCGCCACCCGCTCCACCCCACCAAGCCCCGCGCGGGCGGTGAGGCGGCCGATCCGACCCATGCCATTGATGCCAACGCGCATCGGTTCCCTCAAACGGACGTGGACTGTGCAGCGGGCAGGGACGGCTTGGGCGCGCGCGGCAGCCGGCCGATGGCGTCGAGCTCCGCCTGCAGCGCAAGCCGGTCGAGACGCTCGACCGGCAGGGAGACGAAGGCCCTGATCCGGTCGCGAAGCATGCGATGGAGGTCGGCGATGACCTGGTAACGTTCGGCCTCACTCCCGGTAACCTTGGCGGGATCCGGCATCGCCCAATGCGCGCTGAGCGGCCGGCCCGGCCAAACGGGGCAAACCTCGCCGGCCGCGTCGTCGCAGACGGTGATGACGACGTCGACCTCAGCCGCTCCGGGGCGGGCGAACTCATCCCAGGATTTCGACCTCAGCCCCTCCGTCGGGTAGTCGTGCTCGCGAAGGAAGGCCAGGGTCTGGCCATCGATCTCACCCTTTGGGTGGCTGCCGGCGGAGAAAGCGCGAAACCGGCCCTGGCCTTCGCGGTTGAGGATGCACTCGGCCATGATCGAGCGGCAGGAGTTGCCTGTGCAAAGGAAGAGGACGTTGATCGGGTTTTTTCGTTCGGTCTCAGTCTCGGCCTCTGCCATGCGAGGGTCCTCCTGGCGTGCGGTGGCGGCGAAGCCTTCGCCGCAGAGGTCCGGCCGCCCGCCGCAGCAGGTTTCGGTGAGGAAACTGGCAAGCGCCCTGAGTTCGGCGAGTTCCAGCGCGTAGAGGATGTTCCGCCCGGCGCGGGCCGGGCGGATCAGCCGTGCCGCCTCAAGCTCGCGCAAGTGGAAGGAGAGGCTGGAGGGCGCCACCCCGAGTTCAACCGCGATCGCGCCAGCCGGCAGGCCTGAGGGGGCGTGCGCGGCGAGCAGCCGCACCAGCGCCACCCGCGTCGGATGGGCGAGGGCGGCGAGCTGCGCGGCGGCTGCTCTCTCTTCCATAGTTCAACGATAATCAAAGCATTGCGCCGCCGCAAGCACGGCAGAGAGGCGGTCACGCCGCGGCGCAAGTGGGGGTCGAGAGGGCGATGACCTCACCCGATCGCGTCTCCTCGGGCAGGCAGAGGGAGACGATGGCGGGTGCCACATCCTCGGGCTTACGCAGGCGGGTGGGGTCTTCGCCCGGAAAGGCAGCGGCGCGCAGCCGGGTGGCGACCGGGCCCGGGTCGCAGAGGTTCGCCTTCACCGGGGTGATGGCAAGCTCGGCCGCCCATGTTCGCACAAGGTGCTCGAGCGCTGCCTTCGAGGCGCCATACGGTCCCCAATAGGGTCGGAGCGCGGCAGCGACGGAGTCCGTGAGGAACACCGCCCGCCCGGCGTCCGAGGCGCGCAGCAGAGGCTCGGTCGAACGCATCAGCCGCCAGTTCGCCGTCACGTTTACGGCCCAGAGCTCGCTCCAGACGTGATCGGGAAGGTGGGTGAGAGGACCGAGCCGGCCGAGTACCGCGGCGGCTCCGACCAGCACATCGAGACGGCCGAAGCGGGCGGCGAGATTGGGCCCAATCAGGTCGATCGCCTCGCCCTCGCGCAGATCGAGCACGAGCAGCGTGGCGCCGCGCCCGGTGGCGGCGCGGATCAGATCATCCGTCTCCTCAAGCGCGCCCTGGGTGCGGGAGAGGGCGACCAGGTGGGCGCCGGCACGCGCCAGCGCGATCGCCACCGCCCTGCCAATGCCCCGCCCCGCCCCAGTGACCAGGGCGACCCGACCGGAGAGCGGCCCCTCGCTGGCGGCAGGAGGCGACAGGCCGCTCACGGCCGTTCCGCGAGCAGGGAAAGCTGACGGTCGTTCGCCTGGTCGGCCTGATCGGTCAGAGGGCTTGGATAGTCGCCGGTGAAGCAGGCATCGCAGAAGGCGGGCTGGCGAGGGTCGCGCGGGTCGCCGGACACGGCGCGATAGAGCCCGTCGATCGAGATGAAAGCGAGACTGTCAGCGCCGATGATGCGCGCCATGGCCGCGACGTCGTGGCGGGCGGCAAGCAGTTCCTCGCGCTCCGGCGTGTCGATGCCATAGAAGCAGGAATGCGTGGTCGGCGGCGAAGAGACGCGCATGTGCACCTCGCGCGCCCCCGCTGCGCGAACCATTTCCACGATCTTGCGCGAGGTGGTGCCGCGCACGATCGAATCGTCCACCAGCACCACGCGCCTGCCCTCGAGCAGGGCGCGGTTGGCGCTGTGCTTCAGCTTCACGCCCAGGTGGCGGATCTGGTCGGTCGGTTCGATGAACGTGCGTCCGACATAGTGGTTGCGGATGATGCCGAACTCGAAGGGAAGCCCCGCCTCCTGGGCGAAGCCCATGGCGGCGGGCACACCCGAATCCGGCACCGGCACCACGATGTCGGCCGCCACCGGCGCCTCGCGCGCAAGCTCGGCTCCGATCCGCTTACGCACCGCATAGACGGGTGTGCCTTCCACGATCGAATCGGGGCGCGCGAAGTAGATGTGCTCGAAGATGCAGAAGCGCCGCGCCTGCTTCGCCCACGGCTTGATCGAACGGATGCCGGCCGGTTCGACCACCACGATCTCGCCCGGTTCGATGTCGCGCACGAACTGGGCGCCGACGATGTCAAGCGCGCAGGTCTCGGAGGCGACCACCCAGGCCCCTTCCTTCTGCGGCAGCCGCCCCAGGATGAGCGGACGCACACCGAACGGGTCGCGCGCACCGATCAAGGAGTCGTTGGTCAGCGCGACGAGCGAATAGGCGCCCTGCACCTGTTTCAGCGCGTCGATCAGCCGATCGACCACCGTGCCATAGAGGCTGATCGCAATCAGATGGACAAAAACCTCGGTGTCGGTGGTGGATTGGAACAGGCAGCCGCGCCGCACCAGAGCGCGACGCAGCGCATGCGCATTCGTCAGGTTGCCGTTGTGGCCGACAGCGAGGCCGCCGAACTCGAAGTCGGCATAGAGTGGCTGGACGTTGCGCAGCACCGTCTCCCCACTGGTGGCGTAGCGGACATGGCCGATAGCGGCACGGCCGGGCAGGCGGGCCATCACGCGGGCGTCGGAAAAGATGTCGCCAACCAGGCCGACCGCCTTGTGGCTGTGGAAATGCGCCCCGTCGAAGGAGACGATGCCGGCCGCCTCCTGGCCGCGATGCTGCAGGGCATGCAGGCCGAGCGCGGTCAAGGCGGCGGCATCCGCTGCGTTCCAGACGCCGAACACGCCGCATTCCTCGCGTAGATGGTCCTCGTCGCGTCCGACCACGTCGTCCCCCTCGCGACCCATCGGCCCAACCGCAGCCGCCTTCCCTCTCCGCCCGACACCAAGGCTCAGTTCGCCCGGCCGGCAGAGCGGGCTTGGGCGGGCTTGGTTAGGGGCGGCAGAGGCAACAGACCCTCCGGCAACTGACGAACAATCCATCGTCCCCCTGCCTCAAGGGCGGGGCGGGTGCGGGCATGCACCGCCCAGTCCGGCCAGCGGTCGGGCGGCGCAAGCCACGCTGCTGCAATATAGGCGAAACACAGGATCGCCGCACCCCGCACGAGGCCGAAGGCAAGGCCGAGCAGACGGTCGATCGCGCCGAGCCGAGAGCTCTGCACGAGGTCGGAAAGACTGCCTGCGAGCAACGACAGCAGGATCAGCGAGACGAGGAAGATCGCCCCCCCGGCGAGCCCGTCAGCGACCAATCCCGGCTCGATCAACCCGCCCAAGCCCACGAGATGGGGCGCAAGATGGGGGTAGCCGACGAGCCCGGCGGCGGCAGCCCCCACCCAGGCGGCGATGGCGAGAGTCTCGCGCACGAAGCCGCGAAGCAGCGCGAGCAGGCCAGAGAGGCCGAGCACGAACAGGACAGCGAGGTCGAACCACGGCATGGATGGGGGGGATACGCCAGGGCAGAAGACCGCGCCAAGCCTCAGTCGATGGGCGGGGCTTAGGGCGATGTTCGCGACTGGGTTGTTTTGGTAGGGCAATGGTCGTGAAAGTTTGTGTGGGGCGGGGTCACGGTTCTCATGATCCGCTAAGCCCCTGTCGAAAAATTTTACACCTCACGATTTCTGATCTGCTACCGCAAAGAAAAGCCGAGGAACCTCAAGCTTTTACGAAGTTGGCGCCGTTTTTGCTAATGGCGAACCGTCTGTCACCCGACAGAGGAGGTAACCAGCGATGTGGACCACGACGATGAAAACCGCCCTCTTTGGTGCTGCCGTCGCGGCTCTGTTGGCCAGCAAAGCCCAGGCTGCCACCTTGACCATCGAGGCGATCAATGCAACGTGGACTGGAAACGCGCCGATTTCTTTTAACAGCGCGTCTCTACCTGCAACAGTTAATCTCGGCGCAGAATTTCGCTTTATTGACGTCACGGGAGATCATTTGAATCCGGACTACGCCGGTTACAGTGGCACGTTCAGTACAACCCTCACCTTCTCTGGCCTCGGCCAAGCCACCTTTGAATTTCCTTGGTCAGTGAGACAAGTTGATGATTCGCTTCTCCTCGCCGTTTTGTTTGGCTTTGGTCAGCCCTATGGAGGCGTTGACACGCCGATTGACGACGCTGACCTCCTCAACGTCTTGTTCAATTTCGGTAACGTAGCGCATATCTGGTTTGAGCAACCCTCCGCCTCGGCTGTCGTGGGTGGGCAGCGGATCACCCTCACACTCACCTCATCCTGGGCCGAAGAGGACGATGCCTCGACGCGGTTTCGGGGCTTCTGGATCAACTCGGATGGCGACACGCCGATCTTCGCTATCTTGACGGCAGAGCCTATCCCCGAGCCTGCTTCCCTGGCTCTGTTCGCCGCTGGCCTCCTCGGCCTGAGCTTCGCAGCACGCCGGCGCGCTCGTTGACCTTGCGCTTCAGCGGAGCGCTCAGCAGGGCCGGGAGGAAATCTCCCGGCCCGATCGCTGTGTGGATCGTGCGAGCAGATCGACCAGGTCGGCGAGATGCCCGATCTCGCGTAAGCTAACCCCCTCGGGCACGGCCAGCGCCCGCCCGCGCCCGGCCACCCGCTTCGGCAAGCAGGCGTTGGTGAACCCCAACTTCGCCGCCTCCTTCAGCCGCAGCTCGGCCTGGCCCACCATGCGCACCTCGCCGGAAAGCCCGACCTCGCCAAAGAACACGCAGCCGGCATCGGTCGGGCGATCGACCAGAGCGGACAGAAGGGCAGCCGCCACCGCGAGGTCCGCCGCCGGTTCGCCGACCTTTAGCCCGCCTGCGACGTTGAGGAACACGTCGCGATCGGCGAACGACACCCCGCAGCGCGCGTCCAGCACGGCAAGCAGCAGCGAGAGGCGCGCCTGATCCCAGCCCACCACGGTGCGCCGGGCCGGGCCCTCGCCCGCGCGCCGCGACACCAGCGCCTGGACCTCAACGAGCACCGGGCGCGTGCCCTCCATCCCGGCGAACACCGCTGACCCCGAGACGTTGCCGCGCCTCTCCGCCAGAAACAGAGCAGAAGGGTTGGCCACCTCGGCAAGCCCCCGCGCCGTCATCTCGAACACGCCGATCTCGTCTGTTGCGCCGAACCGGTTCTTCACCCCACGCAAGATACGGAAGACATGCCCACGATCGCCCTCGAGATAGAGGACGGCATCGACCAAGTGCTCGAGCACGCGAGGGCCGGCGAGCGCCCCCTCCTTGGTCACGTGCCCAACCAACACGAGGGCGAAGTCGCGCGCCTTCGCCACCCGGATCAGCTCCGCCGCCGCGGCCCGCACCTGCGCCACCGTTCCCGGCGCCGCACCCGCCTCCTCCAGCCAGACCGTTTGGATCGAGTCGATGATCGCAAGATCGGGCCTTGGGTCGGCCTCCACCGTGGCAAGCAGATCCCGCAGCGCGGAGACGGACGCGACGGCGACGGGGGCATCGGCGAGGCCGAGCCGAGCCGCGCGAAGCCGGATCTGCGAGACGGATTCCTCGCCGGAGAGGTAGAGCACGCGCCTGCCCGCGCGCGCCAGCGCCGCTGCTGCCTGCAAGAGCAAGGTCGACTTGCCGATACCGGGGTCGCCTCCCACCAGGATGGCAGAGCCTGGCACGAAGCCGCCCCCCAGAACGCGGTCGAGTTCGGCGATGCGCGAGACGAGCCGTGGCTGGACTTGGCTTTCGCCTTGCAGCGGAACGAGCGGCACCGCCCGTCCACCCAACGCCGCCCCGCCGCCAGGGGGGCCCGCCCGTGGAACGGCCTCTTCTACCAAGGTGTTCCACGCCCCGCAGGCGCCGCACTGCCCGGCCCACTTGGCAAAGGCCGCGCCGCAGGCGGTGCAGACGAAGCGCGTAGCAGGCTTGGGCATCAGGGTGAAGGATCAGGGCGGATGCGGGTTGGCGGGAGCTCGGCAAGATCAAGCTAGCGACATCCCGGCCGTCCGACGAGCCAAATGCTCGGCGCGTGACGGCGCCGTCGCAGCGGCCGAAGAGATGCGTGCGCGACCTGTCATGGCTCGCCTCTCTTCGCCCCTGTCCGCAGCGAACGCCTCGCCAGCCTCTCCGACACGACCTCGCCTCGAACGGACCGCGCCCGGTCCGAAGCCGGCCCGGTCCGAACGCCGCCCGGCGACAACGGGGCCCTCGCGCCAGCCGACCTCCCCTCCCCAGACGGCTTCGCCTCGTGCGACACTCGCCTCGATGCCCGACTCCGCCCCTCCACCCTCCACCGCCCATGCTGAGGTGTGGGCACGGCTCGCCGCCCGTGCCGCCGACCCCGCCGCACGCAACGTGCGGGAGAAGCTCCGCCGCGACGCCAACCGTTTCCCCCGTTTCTCCGCTTCCGGCGCTGGGCTGGTGCTCGATCTTTCGCGCACTGCCCTTGATGAAGCCCTGCTTGCGGACCTCCTTGCTCTCGCCAAAGCGGCCGACCTGATCGGCGCCCTGAAGCGGCAGATGCGCGGCGAGATCGTCAACCCGACCGAACGCCGCGCCGCCCTGCACACCGCGGCTCGCGCCCCTGACGGCGCAGGCATTCGCGCCGAAACTTCCGACGGCTGGCAGGACGCCTCGGCGCTGGTCGAGCGCGAGCGTGCGCGGCTGCGCGCCTTCGTGATCGGCGTCCACGACAGCACGATCACGACCGCCTCGGGCGTGCCTTTTGCCTCCGTGCTCAACCTCGGCATCGGCGGGTCGGATCTGGGCCCTGCGCTGGCGACCGAGGCGCTGGCCACCATTCGCCCCCGCCTTGCCGCCCGCTTCGTCGGCAATGTCGACGGGCACGGGCTCGCTGCCACCCTTGCCGGGCTCGATCCCGCCCGCACCCTCGTCCTCGTCGCTTCGAAGTCTTTCACCACCCGAGAGACGATGGTGAATGCGCGCGTCGTCCGCGCCTGGCTTTCGGGCGCCCTCGGCGAGGAGAAAGCTGCCCTGCACCTCGCTGCCCTCACTGCCAACAGGGCGGCGGCGGAGGCCTTCGGCATCGCGCCAGAGCGGATCTTCGCCTTCGGGGAATGGGTCGGAGGCCGCTATTCCCTCTGGTCAAGCATCGGCGCCGCAGTCGCGCTTGCCCGCGGCTGGGACGCCTTCGCCGGGCTTCTCGCCGGGGCGCAGGCGATGGACACCCACGCCATCAGCGCCCCGGCGCGGCGCAATCTTCCCTTGCTCCTCGCGCTGGCTCACACCTGGCACGCCAGCATCTGCGGATACCGCGCCTCCGCCTGCCTGCCCTACGATTCGCGGCTCGCCCGTCTGCCGGCCTGGCTGCAGCAGCTGGAGATGGAATCGAACGGCAAACGGGTGGATCTGGCGGGCCGTCCCGTCTCGTTCCCCACCGCGCCTGTGGTGTTCGGCGAACCGGGAACAAACGCGCAACACTCCTTCCTGCAGCTGATGCACCAGGGCACGGACATCATCCCCGCCGACATCGTCCTCATCGCCCGCCCCGACCACGACTTGGCCGAGAACCACCAAATCCTTCTTGCCAACGCTTTGGCGCAGGGAGCGGCACTCGCGCTTGGGCAAAGCGAAGCGGAGGCGCGAGCTGAGGCCGAAGCCAAAGGCGAAGACCCGGAGCTCGCCCCCCACCGAACCTTTCCCGGCGACCGTCCCTCCATCTTCATTTACCTGCCAAGGCTTGACCCTTTTCACCTTGGCGCGCTGCTGGCGCTCTACGAGCACAAGGTGGCGCTGCAGGCGGCACTGTGGCGGATCAACGCCTTCGACCAGTGGGGGGTGGAGCTTGGCAAGCGTCTCGCTCAGCCTCTCGAGCGGGCGCTGGCCACCGGCGACCCGGCCGGGCTCGACCCCGCCTCGGCCGGCGCGGTGCGCCTTCTCGCCGGGCTTGCCTGATGGGCACGATCCGCCTTCTGCCGCCCGCGGTCGCCGACCGCATCGCCGCTGGCGAGGTGGTGGAACGGCCCGCCTCGGTGGTGAAGGAGCTGGTCGAGAACGCTCTTGATGCCGGGGCACGGCGGATCGCGGTGGCGCTGGATGGCGGGGGATTGGAGCGGATCTCGGTCGAGGACGATGGAGTCGGCATCGCAGCAGAGGAGCTTCCTCTTGCCGTCGAGCGCCACGCCACCTCGAAGCTTGCCGACGAACGCCTGGTCGAGATCGCCACTTTGGGTTTTCGCGGCGAGGCGCTGCCGTCGATCGGAGCAGTGGCACGGCTTTCCCTCGTCTCCCGCCCGCGCGGCGCGGCGGAAGCGGCGGAGATCACGGTCGAAGCTGGGGCGAAGGGGTCCGTTCGTCCGGCCGCTTCGGGGTTCGGCACGCGGGTCGTCGTGCGCGATCTCTTCTACTGCGCCCCCGCCCGGCTGAAGTTCCTCAAGAGCCCGCGTGCCGAGACCGAGGCCGCCTTGGCCGCTCTCCGCCGCCTCGCCCTCGTGCACCCCGAGGTCGCCTTCCGTGTCACCGTGGATGGGCGAGAGGTGCTTGCCCTCGCCGCCGGCGACCCGTTCCGCCGGATGGCGGACCTTCTCGGCGACGAGATGGCACGCCATGCGGTTGCTGTTGGCGCCGAACGCGGCGCGCTTCGGCTTGCTGGGTGGGTGGGCCCGCCGAGCCTGACGCGGGCGACGCAGGCCGACCAGCATCTGGCGGTGAACCGCCGGCCGGTAACAGACCGTCTGCTGCGCACCGCGCTTCGCGTCGCCTATGGCGATACGATCGCGGTCGGGCGTCATCCGGTGGCGGCGCTCTCCCTGCAGCTTCCGGCCGAGGCGGTGGACGTGAATGTGCACCCGGCCAAGGCTGAGGTGCGTTTCCGCGATGCTGAGGCGGTGCGGGGCTTTGTGATTTCCGCTGTGCGCGAGGCGCTGGGCGCGGGGCGGACGGTGGCGCCGGTGCCGCGGCACCCGCCCTCGTTCCGCTTCGCCGCCGCGCGCGCCTCCGCCCCCGCTCTGGCCGAGGCGCCCGCCCTTCCCCTCGCCGCCCCGCCTGCGGCACGCCCTTCCCCGGCGCCAGTGCCTGCCCCTGCCGACCATCCGCTCGGCGCTGCGCGGGCGCAGCTTCTTGGCACCTGGATCCTCGCCGAGACTTCGGACGGGGCGCTGATCCTGGTCGATCAGCACGCCGCCGCCGAACGGATCCGCCACGAGGGGCTGAAACGGGCGCTGGCCACGGAGGGAGGGGTCGCGAAGCAGGCGCTGCTCGTCCCCGCCGTGGTCGAGCTTTCACCCGCGCAGGCCGAGGCGGTGCTGGCGCGCGCCGAGGCGCTGGCCCG
>CALFVI010000071.1 GCA_937928775.1 uncultured Elioraea sp.
GGTCGCGTTCGAGCAGCGCGATCTCCTCAGGCGTCAGCGGCTCGTCGGCGACGCCATCCTCCGCCCGCTCCGCGGGCGACAGCACCGCCGCGCCGACCGATTCCTGGCCCAGCACGATCTCGTCGTAGATCGCGCGCAGCACCTCCATCATCTCGGCGTCGGTGGGCTGGCGGCGTTCGGGCACGCGGTCGAGCATCTGCGCGAAGGTCTCGAAGGCAGCGGTCGCGCGCGCCGCCCG
This sequence comes from uncultured Elioraea sp., assembly GCA_937928775.1. Classification (GTDB taxonomy): domain Bacteria; phylum Pseudomonadota; class Alphaproteobacteria; order Acetobacterales; family Acetobacteraceae; genus Elioraea. Next base: position 239 of record CALFVI010000071.1, read on the forward strand.
CCGCCGCGCCTCGCGCGGGTCGCGCGTGGCGAGCGACCACGCGATCACCCCCCGCCCGAGCCGGGGCACGAGGCTGCACGGCAGCCGGACGCGCCAGTAATACCGCCCGTCCCTTTCCCAAATATGAACGCGCCTGAGCGCCATCGCCGCCCCCTCGCGGCGCGCCCGGTGCAACAGGGAAGTGCAACACCACGCGCTCCGCCGTCCGTTGCGGCAGAGCCAACCGATTGAAAGAGCTCAGGATTCCGGGGTGGATCTGGCGGAGGGGGTGGGATTCGAACCCACGGGGCCCGGAGGCCCTCCGGTTTTCAAGACCGGCGCATTCGACCGCTCTGCCACCCCTCCACGCTCTCGCCCCCGAGGGGAACCGCATCGAGTTCGGTCGATCAAGCCCCCGGGCGGCCCGTGTCTCTGGACGCGCCGGGCCACGACCCGCTAGCACGGCCACCTCATGCGCACGACCGTCTCCCGTTCGCGGCGCAGCATCGGGCAGCGGAGCTTCATCCGCGGCTGCGCGCTCCTTGCCAGCCTGTTCGCCGCCAATCCAAGCCTCGGTAACGACCGCGACCCGATCAGCAATCTCACCATCACCTACGAGAACGACCAGTTCGGCGGCCGCGATCGCTACTACACCACCGGCTGGCAGCTCGCCTGGCGGGCCACCTCGCCGCTGCTCACCGACCTGCTCGCCCGGGCCACGCCTTTCGTCAGTCCCTGGCTGCCTGCAGGCGGGCTGGTGCGCTGGGGCTTCGGCGTCGGCCAAAACATCTACACGCCGGAGGATACGAGGTCCCGCTTTCCCCCGCTCACCGATCGCCCCTATGCGGGCTGGCTGTACGGTTCTGCTGCCATTTCTGCCGTGACCGAAACGAGCCTGGCCCTGGTCGAGCTGCAGCTTGGCATCGTCGGCCCCTCCGCCCTCGGCGAGCAGGTGCAGAACAATGTCCATCGCCTGCTCCGCATCGATCGTTCGGCGGGCTGGGCGACGCAGCTGAAGGACGAACCTGGCCTGAACTTGATCTTGAGTAGGCAGTGGCGACGGTTTTGGCCTCTCCGCGGCGGGTCAGGAGAGGGCCTTCGTTTGGGCATCGTTCCGAGTGTGGCGGTCAGTCTCGGCAACGTGCAGACCTGGGCGGGAGGCGGCCTCATGGTCAAGTTCGGCTCCAAGGTGGAGGCCGATTTCGGCCCGCAACGCCTTCGCCCCGCCGCGGTCGGTTCGGCATTCTTTCGGCACGACGGGGAATGGGGCTGGTACGTGTTGGCCGGGGTCGAGGCACGCGCCATCGCTCACGACATCTTCCTCGACGGCAACACCTGGCGCGACAGCCGGAGCGTGAACAAGAAGCTTCTTGTCGGAGACGGGGTGGTCGGCGCGGTTCTGATCATGCCGCGGGCGCGGGTGACCTATCTCCACACCTTTCGCAGCCAGGAGTTTGACGGCCAAGACAACCGCCTGGTCCAATTCGGCTCGCTCAGCCTCTCGGTGCCTTTCTAAGCTACGGCCGCTGTCACAGTTCTGTGGCTGACGCGCACGCGCCGCCGCGCTAGCTCTGCCGCAGGTCCGAGGAGGGGTGATGCGTCTTAGCCGGCGTCGCGTTCTGTTGTCCGCCGCGGCGGCCCTGGCAGCACCGGCCGTCCTGCGCGCTCAGGCACCGCTGCGGCTCACCATTTTGCACACCAACGACGTCCATTCCCGGCATGAGCCAATCAACCGCTTCGCCTCCGCCTGCCGGCCGGAGGAGCAGGCGCCGGGAACTTGCTTCGGGGGCTCGGCCCGCCTTGCCGCTGCGCTTGCGGCCGAACGCGCGGCTGCCGAGCGCGATGGGCGCACGGTGCTGGTGCTCGACGCGGGCGATCAGTTCATAGGCAGCCTGTTCTACACGCATTGGCGTGGGCTTGCTGAACTCGAAGTGATGAACGCCATCGGCTATGACGCGATGGCGGTCGGCAACCACGAGTTCGACAACGGACCGGCGGTCTTTGGCCGATTCGTGCGCGGCGCGCGGTTCGCCATCCTCTCCGCCAATATCGACGTCTCCGCCGAGCCGGAGCTCGCCGACCGGATCGCTCCCTTCACCGTGCTCGAGCGTGGAGGCGCGAAGATCGGCATCGTCGGCCTGACGACGGAGGACACGCCGCGCATCTCCTCGCCAGGGCAGCGCGTGCGGTTTCTTCCGGATGGCGACGCCTTGGCGGCCGCGTCTCGTTCCGCGCGCGATCGGGGCGCTTCGGCCGTGATTGCCCTCACCCATGTTGGGCTTCGCCGCGACATCGCGCTGGCGCGCGTGGTGCCGGGTCTTTCCGCCATCGTCGGCGGGCACAGCCACACTTTGCTCTCCAACACCGCGCAAGGAGCCTTCGCCCGCTACCCCTTGCCGGAACCGGGCGCATCGGGCTTCGCTGTGCCGATCGTCCAGGCCGGAGCGAACAACCGCTACTACGGCCGGCTTGATCTCGACCTCGACTCCTCTGGGCGCGTTCTCGACGCACGCGGTGATGCGAAGGAACTCGGCTTCGCCGACCCGCGCGACCCTGCCGTGGAGGCGATCGTCGCCCGCCTTGCCGAACCTCTTGTTGCCTTGCGCGCGCGCGTCATCGGCACAACGACGGAGGCGTTTTCCAACGCGCTTTGCCGACGCACGGAATGCGCGATCGGCAACCTGGTCGCAGAGGCGATGTTGGAGGCCGCGCGCCCGGCCGGAGCGGAGGTAGCGCTGCAGAACGGCGGCGGCATTCGCGCGGGCCTCCCGGCCGGTGCCGTCACCTGGGGCGACCTGCTTACCGTTTTGCCATTCTCCAACACGCTGGCGACTCTGAAGCTGCGCGGGGCCGACCTTCGCGCCGCGCTGGAGAACGGCCTCTCCGCCGTCGAACAGGGCGCGGGACGCTTCCCCCAGGTTGCCGGCCTGCGCTTCACCTGGCGCGCGAACGCACCTGCCGGGTCGCGCCTCGTCGCGGTTTCCGTCCGCCAGCCGGACGGAACCTACGCGCCGCTCGACGACGACCGTCTGTACGGCGTCGTCACCAACAACTTCCTTCGTCAGGGCGGGGATGCCTACACGGTCCTGCGCGACCGGGCGATCGACCCCTACGATGGGGGCCCGAATTTGGAGGAGGTCGTGGCGGCGTTCTTCTCTCGACACACCCCCCTTGGCCCGCTTCTGGATGGGCGGATCGCCGAGGTGCCCTGAGGCCGCGCGGGGAGGGGAGCGCAGGGAGGAGCAGGGGGCGTCAGTAGCGGCGGTAGAGGGCCACCAGGCGGCCCTGGATCTTCACCCGATCGGGGCCGAAGATCCGCGTCTCGTAGCGCGGGTTGGCGGGTTCGAGCGCGATGGAATTGCCGCGGCGGCGCAGTCGCTTCAGCGTGACCTCGGCATCATCGATCAGCGCGACCACGATTGCACCGGTCTCGGCGGTGTCGCAGCGGCGGATGATGGCGGTGTCGCCGTCCAGGATGCCGGCCTCCACCATCGAGTCGCCTGCCACCTCGAGCGCGTAATGTTCACCGTCCGAACCGAGAAGGGAGACGGGGACCTCGATTGTGTTCCCGACATCGCGCAGCGCCTCGATCGGCACGCCGGCGGCGATGCGGCCGAGCATCGGCAGTTCGACCGCGCCCGCTTCCGCAGCCGAACGGGCGCCAGCGAGCCGGGCGCCGAAATTGCCTTGGATCACATTTGGCGCGAACGCTGTGGCCGCCTCGCGCCCCCTCGCCGAAGCACTCTGTGGCAGGCGCAGCACCTCGAGCGCGCGCGCCCGGTGTGCGCGACGGGCGATGAAGCCACGCTCCTCGAGCGCGGTGATCAGCCGATGCACGCCAGACTTCGAGCGCAGGCCGAGATGCGCCTTCATCTCCTCGAACGAGGGCGAGAACCCCGTTTCGCGCAGATGGCGTTCGATGAACATCAGCAACTCGTGCTGCTTGCGCGTGAGCATGGCCCTCGAACCCCAAGCGATCGCTACGTGAACAAACCGGCAACGCTGTTCTAGGTTCGTCTGCCGCGTCGGAGCAAGAGGCTTTGCGCGGTGGGAGCCGCGGTTCAGTATCCCCATCCCCGCAAGCCGAGCCGCACGATTGGCACCGGCTCGCCAGCGCGCACCGGCGGGGCGTGCGGCGGGCGGATGATCAGCGCCTCGGCTTCAGCGAAGACGCGCAGCTGGGAACTGTCCTGGGCGGGGAAGGGGGTGGCGATCCAGGTTCCGTCACCATCTTGCGCAAGCCGTGCCCGCAAATGGTCGGCGCGCAGATCGTTCGCGGGGAGGTCGGCGCCAGCGCGCGCCAACTCGGGAACGAGAGGGTTGCCGGCAAGACCGGAGAGGCGATCGAGGGCGGGGGCGAGGAACAGAAGCCCGCACACCAGGGCAGAGACGGGGTTGCCCGGAAGCCCGATCAGCGGCGTGCCGCGCAGATGGCCGAACAGGAACGGCTTGCCCGGCCGCATCGCGATCTTCCAGAAGCCGACCTCTAGCCCTTCGGGCAGCAGCGAAGCCTGGATCAGGTCATGCGCCCCGACCGAGGCGCCGCCAGAGGTGACGATGAGGTCCGCCCCATGGGGGGCGCACGCGAGGCGTGCAATCGCGCCTATGTCGTCCGGCGCGATGCCGAGATCGATCGGCTCAGCCCCGCACGCGCGCACGAACGCGGCCAGCGCGAGCGCATTTGAGGAGACGATGCCGCCTTCGGGGATCGGGTCGCCAGGACGCGCCACCTCGTCGCCAGTGGAAAGGATGGCCACACGGGGGCGGCGATGCACGCGCAGCCACGGCCGATTAGCCGCCGCGGCAAGCCCGATGTCGCGCACCGTGAGCCGCCTCGGCGCGCGCAGCAGTACCGTTCCCATGGCGAAATCTCCACCACGGTGACGGATATGCCGCCCCGACGCCGCCGCCACCCGGATCTCCACCTCCGTCTCGCCGAGGTCGGTATCCTCCTGGATCACCACCGCATCCGCCCCGTCGGGGATGACACTGCCGGTGAACACGCGCACCGCCTCGCCGGGGCCGATCCGCCCATGGAAGGGATGCCCTGCTGGCGCCGACCCCACCACGCGAAGCCGACAGGGCGGGTGCGCGCAATCCGCCGCCCGCACCGCATATCCGTCCATCGCCGAGATGTCGGCAGGCGGCTTGTCGTGGCGGGCCGTGACATCCTCCGCCAAAACCCGGCCCCAAGCCTCGGTGAGGCTCACCCACTCGGTGCCGAGCGGGGACAGCGCGGCGACAATCCGCTCCCGCGCCTCCTCAACAGAAAGCATCACGCCGCCTCGTAGGTGCCGGATTTGCCGCCGGATTTGTGCACCAGCCGCACGGCCTCGATGCGCATGCCGCGATCGATCGCCTTCGCCATGTCGTAGAGGGTAAGGGCGGCGACCGAGACGGCGGTCAGAGCCTCCATCTCCACCCCGGTCGGACCCGTGGTCTTCACGGTGGCTTCAATCTCCACCGCGTGCGAGGGCGGATCCGGCGTCAGCGTGACCGAGACCGAGGAGAGGGGAAGCGGGTGGCAGAGCGGCACGAGATCCGCCGTCCGCTTCGCCGCCATGATGCCGGCGAGCTGGGCCACGGCGAGCGCATCGCCCTTCTTCAGGGCACGTGCGGAGATGGTTTCGAGCGTAGCGGGCTGCATCACCACCCGCCCTCGCGCCACCGCCACGCGCTCCGTCGCCGGCTTGGCGGAAACGTCCACCATAACCGCGTTGCCGGTCTCATCGAAATGGGTGAGGCCATCGGTGCTCATGCCAGCAGGGCCCGTGTTGCCGCCGTCACATCGTGCTGTCGCATCAGACTTTCGCCCACCAGAATGGCGCGTGCGCCTGCCGCCTTCATACGCGCGACGTCGGCAGCGCCGGCGATGCCGCTTTCCGCGACCAGCAGACAATCGCCCGGCACGCGCGGCGCCAGCCGCTCGAAGGTGGCAAGATCCGTGCGCAGAGAGCGAAGATCGCGATTGTTGATGCCAAGCAAGGTTGCGCCGAGGGCAAGCGCGCGGTCGAGTTCTGCCTCGTCGTGCACCTCGATCAGCACGTCCATTCCCCAACGCCTTGCCTCTGCCTCCAGTGCTGCAGCGTCAGGGTCAGAGAGGGCGGCCAGGATCAAGAGCACGCAATCGGCTCCCATGGCGCGCGCCTCCACCACCTGCCAGGGGTCAAGCAGGAAATCCTTGCGCAACACCGGAAGCGAGACGGCGGCGCGGGCGGAGATGAGATGCTCAGCTGCGCCCTGGAAGAAGGGCTGATCGGTGAGCACGGAAAGGCAGGCGGCGCCTCCTTCGGCATAGGCACGGGCGAGGGCGGGGGGGTCGAACTCAGGGCGGATCAGCCCGGCCGAGGGCGAGGCTCTCTTGATCTCGGCGATCAACCCGATGCCGAGTTCGGCCGCGGCTGAGGCGAGTGCCCGGGCGAAGCCGCGCGGGGCCGACGCGTCGGCGGCACGGCGTTCCAAGTCGGCGAAGGGGATCGCCTCCTTGCGCGCGGCCAGATCGGCCCGCGTGCGCGCGCAGATGCGCGCCAGCGCGTCGGGGATGTCGGTCATGTCGCGGTATCCGTCCCCGTCGTGCGGGTGAGGGCGATGAGGCGCTCCAGCGCCGCCTTCGCCCGGCCGGAATCGATCGCCTCCGCAGCCATCGCCGCCGCCTGCCGCAGGTCCCGCGCGCGGTCCGAGACGATGAGGGCGGCGGCGGCATTCAGCACAACCGCATCTCGGTACGGGCCCGCAATGCCCGCCAGCACCGCCCGCAAGGCTTCCGCATTCTCCGCCGGCTCGCCGCCCTTCAGAGCGGCCGGCAGCGACAGAGGCAGCCCAGCGTCCTGCGGGCGGACGACGAACTCGCGCACGCGCCCCTCATGCCACTCGGCGACGTGGCTTTCGCCCGTCACCGTCAACTCGTCGAGCCCATCCGACCCATGCACCACCCAGGCCCGTTCGGCGCCGAGACGGCCCAGCGTCTCGGCAAGCGGCCTGACCCAGGCGCGGGAGAACACACCCGTCAGTTGCCGCCGCACGCGCGCGGGGTTGGCCAGCGGCCCGAGCAGGTTAAACACGGTGCGGATGCCGAGTTCGACGCGCGGGCCGGCGACATGACGCATCGCCACGTGATGCCGCGGCGCCATCAGGAAGGCCACACCGATCTCGCGCAAGGCCTGCTCGAGCACCGGAAAGGGCGCGTCGATCGCCACCCCGAGAGCGGCGAGCACGTCTGCGCCGCCCGAACGCGAGGAGATCGCGCGGTTGCCATGTTTGGCGACCGGCACGCCGCAGGCGGCAACGACGAAGGCGACTGCGGTGGAGATGTTCAGCGTACCCTGCGCATCGCCGCCTGTGCCGCACACATCGATCGCGCCGGGCGGGGCCTCGATCGCGAGCATGCGCGCGCGCATCGCTCGCGCCGCACCGACGATCTCCGCTACCGTCTCACCGCGCAGCCTAAGCGCCATCAGCAGCGCGGCAATCTGTGCCGGCGTCGCCTCGCCCGCCATCAACGCGCCGAAAGCGGCCTCGGCCTCCTCCTCGGTCAAGGTCGCTCCGTCGGCAAGGCGGGCGATGACGGGCTTGAGCGTGGGCAGGGTCGTGGGGCTCATGCCGGCTCAGCCACGCGATTGCGCCTCCGCGCCAAGGCCAGGAAGTTGCCCATGATCGCCGCGCCATGGTCGGAGGCGATGCTCTCGGGGTGGAACTGCACGCCGAAGATCGGGAAATGGCGGTGGCGCAGGCCCATGATCAGCCCCTCCTCGTTCCACGCCGTCACCGCGAGCGCCTCGGGCAGGCTGGCGCGCTCCACCACCAGAGAGTGATAGCGCGTGGCGCGAAACGGGGAGGGCAGGCCGGAGAACACGCCCTCGCCGCCGTGATGCACCAGATCGACCTTGCCGTGCCAGGGCTCAGGCGCGCGCACCACCCGCCCGCCGAAGGCCTGGCCGATCGCCTGGTGGCCGAGGCAGACTCCGAACACCGCCACCCGCCCGGCGGCAGCGCGAATGAGATCCAGCGAAATCCCGGCCCGGTCTGGGTCGCAGGGCCCGGGTGAGACGATGATGGCGTCGGGCTCACGCGCGAGCGCCTCCGCGACGGTGAGCGCATCGTTGCGCACCACCTCCACGCTCTCGCCGAGCCCTCCCACCAGGTGGAACAGGTTGAAGGTGAAACTGTCGTAGTTGTCGATCAGCAGGATCATCGGGCGGCGGAGGATGCGGGCGGGGGCGAGGCGGGTCAATCGGCGGGGCTCCATCCTCCCCGCTTGTGCGCCGCCTCGAGGGAGAGAGGATGCCGGCATGGACCGAGCCCTGCCACGCCTCTCTCTCGCTCTTGAGGGCCTTTCCTGCGGCGGTTGCGCAGCACGGGCGGAACGCACGCTCGCCTCGGTCGAGGGCGTGGCCTCGGTGTCTGTCTCCTTCGCCACCCGCACAGCCGAACTCGCCTACGATCCGGGGCAGACCGACACGCACGCGCTTGCCGAGGCGCTGGCGCGGGCCGGGTTCGGGGTGGCGGAGGAGGTGATCGCGCTCAAGGTCGAGGGGCTCACCTGCGGCGGCTGCGCGCGCAAGGTGGAGCGGGCGCTTGCTGCCGTGCCCGGCGTGATCGGCGCTTCGGTGAACGCCGCCTCGGGGCTCGCAGAGGTGCGGGCGGCGCGGGGGGCGGTGGAGCCGGAGGCACTGATCGTGGCGGTGGAACGGGCGGGATACCGCGCCGCCCCGGTCGCGGCGGACGACGCGGCAGGTGCGTCGGCCGAGCGCTGGCGGAAGGCCCTGCTCGCTCTCTCGCTCGTCGCCGCCGTCCCGTTCCTCGCCGACATGGTCGCGCACCTCTCTGGCGAGCACCTTCTGCCCGGCTGGCTTCAGCTCGCTCTCGCCGCTCCCGTGCAGATCCTCGCCGGGGCGCGCTTCTATGCCGGTGCCTGGCGGGCGCTGCGGGCGGGTGCGGGGACGATGGACCAGCTCGTCGCGCTGGGCACGACGGCCGCCTTCGCCCTCTCCGCCTGGCACCTCGCCGCCGGCGGGCCGCTCTACTTCGAGGCCTCGGTGCTCGTCATCGCCTTCGTCCTGGTCGGCAAGGAACTCGAGGAGCGGGCGAAACGATCCGCTTCCAGCGCGATTGCGGCGCTCGCTCGGCTTCGCCCGGCCGAAGCCGTGCGCCTGGAGGCCGAGGGGCGGGAACGCCGCGTGCCCGTCTCCGCTCTCCGCCCGGGCGATCTGATCCGGGTCCGTCCCGGCGAGGCCTTCCCCGCCGACGGGGTGATCGCGGAGGGCGAGACTGAGGCCGACGAGAGCCTGGTGACGGGAGAGAGCCTGCCCGTGCCAAAACGCGAGGGTGAGGGGGTGGTGGCGGGGGCGGTGAATGGTTCGGGGTCGGTGGTGGTACGCGTCTCCGCCGTGGGCGAAGGCGCTTTGGTCGGCCGCATTCTCGCGCGCGTGCGGGCCGCTCAGGCGAGCAAGGCCCCCGTCCAGGCGCTGGTCGATCGTGTGGCCGCCGTCTTCGTGCCTGCCGTGCTCCTGCTTGCCCTCGCCACGCTGGCCTTCTGGCTGCTCCAGGGGGCGGGGGTCGATCGCGCCGTGGTCACGGCCGTCTCCGTCCTCGTCGTCGCCTGCCCCTGCGCGCTCGGCCTCGCCACCCCCGCAGCCCTGGTCGCCGGCGTGGGGGCGGCGGCACGACGGGGCATCCTGATCCGCGATGCCGCCACCCTGGAGCGTGCGCGAGGGTTGAATACGGTGGTGTTCGACAAGACCGGCACCCTGACGGACGGCAAGCCCGAGGTGGTGGCGGTGACGGGGGAAGAGGGCCTGCTTGCCCTCGCCGCGGCCTTGCAGACGGCGAGCGCCCACCCTTTCGCCGCGGCCATTGTTCGCGCCGCCGAACGGACCGGGGCGAGGGTTCCACCCGCGGCGGAGGCGCGCGCGGTGCCCGGCCAGGGCGTGCGGGGGGTGGTGGCGGGGCGCGAGATCGGGCTCGGCAACGCGCGCCTCGCGCGGGCCTTCGCCGCCGACCCCGCTGCCTATGACGGCTTCGTGCGGGTCGAGGAGGGACGGGGGGCGACGGTGGTGTTCCTGGTCGAGCCCGGGCGCGTTCTCGGCGCCATCGCGCTCGCCGATCCGGTCCGCCCGCGCGCAGCGGAGGCAGTGGCGCGGGTGCGCGCTCTGGGCTGCGAGCCCATCCTGCTCACCGGCGACGCAGTGGCGCCGGCCCGCGCCGTGGCTGACTCGGTCGGGATCGAGCGGGTCGAGGCCGAGGTCGATCCGGAGGCGAAGGCGGACCACATCGCCGCCTTGCGCCGCGCTGGCCGACGTGTGGCGATGGTCGGCGACGGGGTGAACGACACCGCGGCGCTCGCCGAGGCCGATCTCGGCATCGCCATGGGTGGGGGAGCGGATTCGGCTCTGACCGTCGCGCCTGTCGCCCTGTTTCGGCCTGACCCTGTGCTGGCGGCGGAGGCGATTGCGCTCGCGCGCGCGACGCTCGCCACTATTCGCGGCAACCTCGTCTTCGCCTTCGCCTACAATGTCGCCGCCCTTCCTCTGGCCGCGGCGGGGTTTCTCTCGCCCGCCCTGGCGGGGGCGGCAATGGCGCTCTCCTCCATCTCGGTGGTGGGCCATGCGGTGCTGCTCGCGCGCCGCGGCCGCGCTATCGGGGTCGGGTGAGCCGCCGTCCGAGTCGCCCACCCGCCTCAGCCCGCGCCCGCGTGGCGGAACGCCCCATGCGGCGCGCAGCATCGGGGCCGGCGCGGCGGGCGCGTCGAGGCGCAGGGCGGGCGTCGTCGCACATCGTCCGCGCTCTGGCTGGGCTCGGTCGGCGCGGCAGACGGGTGCTGATCCTGCTTCTGCTCGGCGCCCTGCTCGCCTATCCGGGCGCTTTCCTCGCCGATGCTCTGCTGCAGCTGATCTTCGGCTGACGGCTGGGGCTTCCGTCGCCGGCCGGCCCGCATAGAGTGCGGGGCGAACTAGGAGGAGTGGCGATGGCGAAGACCGAGGCGGCGGACATGGCGGCAGCTGGAGACGATCCAGTTGGCGCCTTCGTCCCTGGCCAGCGGATCACCTTGGCCGGTGCGGCGTCCGGCCCTCTTGCTGGCCTCACTTTCGGTGCGAAGGACGTGTTCGACATCTCAGGCCACGTCACCGCCTACGGCAACCCCGACTGGGCGCGCACCCACCCCCCGGCTCTGGTCACTGCCCCGGCGGTGACGATGCTGTGCGAGGCGGGCGCGGAGCTCGTGGGTCGGACGAAGACCGTGGAGTTGGCGGCGGGGCTGACGGGCGAGAACCTCTGGTACGGCACGCCGCTGAACCCGGTCTGCCCCGACCGTTACCCCGGAGGCTCCTCCTGCGGCTCTGCGGCCGGCTGCGCGGCTGGGCTGTTCGAGATTGGGCTCGGCTCCGACACCGCGGGGTCGGTGCGGATTCCGGCCTCCTATTGCGGGCTTTACGGCTTCCGCCCGAGTTGGGGTGCGGTCAACGCGTGCGGGGTGATGCCGCTTGCGCCCTCCTTCGACACGGTGGGCTGGCTGGCGCGCTCAGCCTCCGTGCTGCGCCGGGTGGGCGAGGTTCTGCTGCCGGCGGGCGGTGACGGCTCCTTGGGCCCTCTGCTCAAGCCCGAAGAGGCGTGGATCAACGCTGAACCGTCGGTGGCGCAAGCGCTTGGCCTTGCGTTGGAGCGGTTGGAGGCGCGGTTCGGCCGCTCCGTGCAGGTGGAGGTGGCGGTTGAGGGTTTGCACGCTTGGTTCGATGCGTTCCGCGCCTGCAACAATGAGGAAAACCTGGCTGCACTCGGGCCGTGGATAGCCTCCGTGCAGCCGAAACTCTCCCCTGCCGTGGCGCAGCGCTTCGAACTCGCGAGGCACCAGACGCCACAGAAGAGTGCTTGGGCGCGCGCCTTCCGCACGGCGGCCTCCGCCCGCCTGCGGGGCCTTCTCGGCGGTGGCGCGGTGCTCGTCTTTCCCACCTCGCCCATCCCCGCGCCACTGCTCACCGCAACCTCGCAGGAGATTTTGGAGGTGCGCGAGCGGACCATCGGTGTGACCGCTTTCGCTGGTTTTGCGGGGGCGTGCGAGGTGACGATCCCTGCGGCCCGGGTGGATGGGGCTCCGGTGGGCCTGAGCCTGCTCGCTGCGCCCGGGCGAGACCGCGCGCTGCTCGCTTTGGCCGAACGCGTGGCCGAAGCGCTCGGGCTCGTGGACTGAGCACGCCAGAACGGGACGGATCGGCTGCGCTCGTCAGAACTTGTCGTCGCGAGGAAGGCGCCCGCAAAAGTAGTATTCGCCGAGACCGGTTGCCTGGAGGCGGAGATGGGCGGCGGGTGGCGGCGCGCGACGATCCTGGCGGGACTGGCCCTCGGCGGAGGGCCGGCGTGGGCAGAGACGACGGTCCTGGAGCGGGCCGGCGTCTGGAAGGCCTATGTCACGGTCGATACCAGTGGGGGGACGCTCTGCGGCATCAGCCAGTTCACCGGTCCCTACGGGCTGATGATCAAGCTCAACCGTGAGGGCGCCTTCATCCACCTGCGGAAGGACAGCTGGAACGTTCCGAAATCGGCACGGATGACCGTGTCGTTCTCCATCGACGCCCGCCATGTCTGGACAGGACGCTTCAGCGGTACGCGCTATCCCGACATGATCGAGGCGTCCTTCCGCAACGCCGAGGAGCTGTTTGGCTTCCTCCAGGCCTTCGCCTGGGGAAACTGGTTGACGATCCGCTTCCACGACGGCGACGAGGGCCTATGGCGGACGGGGTTGGCCGGGACCCTGCGGGTCAGCCGGGCCTTCCTCGGATGCGCTGCGGCGCTGGACTGGGCTTCAGCGCCGACCCAGCCCTTCGATTCAGCACCGCGCCCGTCTCCGCAGCCATGGGGGAGCGCGCCGCAGCCGGCTCGCCCGGTCCCTCCCTCGCAGCCCTTCAGCGGCGGGCGCGCGTTCTGACGGTGCACCCGCCTCAGCGCCCCGCCCCGGCGGCGAAACGCACCGCCTCTTCGGCGGCGCGGATCAGCGCGCGCGCCTTGGCAACCGTCTCGCGCCACTCGGCCTCCGGGTCGGAATCCGCCACCACCCCCGCCCCGGCCTGCACATACATCACTCGATCCTTCACCACCGCCGTGCGCAGCGCGATCGCTGTGTCCATTTCGCCGTTCGCCGCGAAGTATCCGACACAACCCGCATAGAGCCCGCGCCGTTCCGGCTCGAGCTCCTCGATGATCTCCATCGCCCTCACCTTCGGCGCGCCGGAGAGGGTGCCGGCGGGAAACCCGGCCATCAAGGCATCCACCGCGTCGCAGCCTGCGCGCAGCCGGCCCTCGACATGCGAGGAGATGTGCATGACGTGGGAATAGCGTTCGACGACGAACTGTTCTTTCACCGTCACGGTGCCGACCTCCGCCACCCTCCCCACATCGTTGCGCCCGAGGTCGAGCAGCATCAGATGTTCGGCCCTTTCCTTCGGGTCGGCAAGCAGTTCGCGCTCGAGCCGCTGGTCCTCCTCGTGCGTCGCCCCCCTTGGGCGCGTGCCGGCGAGCGGGCGGATGGTCACCACCCCGTCGCGCAGCCGGACCATGATCTCAGGTGAGGAGCCCACCACGGCGAAGCCGCCGAAATCGAGGAAAAACAGGAAGGGCGAGGGGTTGAGGCGACGCAAGCTGCGATAGAGCGCGAAGGGCGGCAGCGCGAAAGGCACGGCGAAGCGCTGGCTGAGCACGATTTGGAACGCATCGCCCGCGCGGATGTACTCCTTCGCCCGCTCTACGGCCGCGACAAAGGCCTCGCGCGTCATGTTCGAGGCGATCTGGCCGAGATCGGGGCTTGCCGGCCGCGCTGCGGGTGGCGGAGGCAAAGGGCGGGCGAGGGCGGAGACAGCGGCGGCGAGACGGGCTTCGGCAGCGTCGCGCGCCTGGTCTGCCGTCACCCCCGGGGCGGGGCGGACGGGGGTGGCAAAGGTGAGCGTGTCGAGCACCGTGTCGAACACCGCGACCACCGTGGGGCGAAGCAGGATCCCGTCCGGCAGGCCCAAGGGATCGGGCTTCGTCTCCGGGATGCGCTCGATGCGACGGACGAAGTCGTAGCCGAGATAGCCGACGAGAGCGGCGCTCATCGGCGGCAGCCCGGGGGGGATGTCGACGCGGCTCTCCGCGATCAGGCGACGGAGCGAGGCGAGCGCCCCGACCTCCTCAACCCGCCAGCCCTCGGGGTCGGTGAGAGCGAAGCGGTTGACCTCGGCCCGTTCGCCGCGCACGCGCCAGACGAGATCGGGGTCGAGCATAATGATGGAGTAGCGCCCCCGCGTCGCCCCGCCTTCGACGCTTTCCAGCAAGACCGCGTTGGACCGGCCCGAGGCGAGTTTGAGGAAGGCGGAGACCGGGGTTTCGAGGTCGGAGACCGTCGTCGTCCACAGCAGTTGTGGCCGGCCGGCGTCGTAGGCGGCGCGGAACGTGTCGCGATCGGGCGGAGCGGGGGTCATGGGGTGTCGCCTGCGATCAGTCGCAGAGCGTTGGCGTCGATCCTCACCCCCGCTCGCGTGCGCAGGGCCTCGAGGAACTGCGCCTCGAGATCATCCGCCATCGCACCCGCGACCTCGCGGGCCAATTGCTCGCGCCCCGCGCGGTCGTCGCCTGCCGCCTCGATCGCCACCACCGAGCCGACCAGGAAGCCCGTTGCTGTCTCAATCATCGTTGCCTCGCCGCGGGCGAGGGCGAACAGGGCCTGGGTCATCTGCGGCGTCGGCGCGCCTGGTTCGGCGCCGTCGCGGCGGAAGGGGGGCGTGCGGCGCGGCACCCAGCCGCGGCGACGGGCAGCGTCTTCCAGCGCCACACCCGCGCGCACCGCAGCCAGCAGCGCGGCCGCCTCCTCTTCCATCGCGCGCCTTCGCTGCTCGCGCTCCCACGAGGCCCTCACCTCTGCCGCGACCGCCTCGAACGGGCGCAAAGCGGGGGCGGTGATGCTATCGATCCTGAGTGCGTAGAAGGAACCATCACGCGCCTCCGTCAGGCGGGGGATGGCACCAGGACCGGCATCGAAAGCACCCTGCAGCGCTTCCTGTGGCAGCCCGTTGAGGGCAACCGGCTCGCCGTCCGGCCCGCGACCGGCGGCGTCGATGGCCGGGAAGGAGAGGAGGCGAAGCCCGTGCGCGGCCGCCGCTTGCTCGAGAGTCATGCCGGCGGCGAGCGAATCCTCCACCCGGTTGGCGCGGGTGTAGATCAAATCGGCCGCCCGTTCGCGCGCGAGCTGGGCTTTCAGTTCCTCGCGCACCTGCTCGAAGGTGCGTTCCGTCGCCGGTTCAATCTCCTCCACCCGGACCACATGCCAGCCGAAGGGGCTGCGGATGGGCTCGCTCACCTGCCCCACAGGAAGGGCGAAGGCTTGGGTGGCCAGCACCGGCAGAGGCACCTCCTCGCGCGCGAGGCGACCGAGCACGCCTGCGGTGCCGCCGGCAGCCTCGGCCTCGGCGACGATGTTGGCCAGCGGCGCCCCGGCCGCCCAGGCTGCAGCGATCGCGCGCGCCCCCGCCTCGTCGCGCAGGACGGCTTGGGCGATGACGCGTCGTTCCGGCAAGGAGTACTCGGCCCGGCGTTCCTCGTAGGCAGCATGCAAAGCCGCCTCAGGGATCTCGATCTCGCGCGCGAGGTCCTCGAGCGTGAGCAGCAGGAAGGTCACCCCGCGGTATTCGGGAGCCATGAACAGGTCGGGGTTGTTCTCGTAGTGGCGTCTGAGCTGCTCCTCGGTCGGCTCTGGCGGGGCGGGAGCGGCGGAAAAGGGCAGCTCGACCAGGTCCGCCACGCGCCGTTCGTTGCGGTGTGAGAAGAGGGCGGCCGTAAGCGCCTCCGGCGCCAGCGCGCCCACCCGGATGGAACCCACCACCTGCCCGCGCGCGAGATCGCCGCGCAAGAGTTCGAGGAACCGCTGCTCGGTCAGCCCCTGGTTGCGCAGGAAGGCCTGGAACTGGATGCGCGAGAACCGCCCATCCGCGCCGCGGAACGGCTCTGCCGCAAACACCGCCTCACGCAGCGCCTCATCCGGCACCACGACACCAAGGCGCTCCGCCTCGAGGTCGAGCGCGCGCAGCGCGATCAGCCGCCCGAGCGCGGCTTCCGCGATCGCCTGGCGGATCGGCGCCGTCGGTTCGAACTGGCCGCCGAACGAGCGGCGCAGCTGGGCGAGTTCGCGCTGGTAGGCCTCGGTCGCCTCCGAGAGCGACACCGTGGCGCTGCCGACCCGCGCCACTGTCCGTTCGCGCCCGCCGCCGCTCACGACGTCGCCGATCCCCCACACGGCGAAAGAGGCAATCAGCAGCAGAAACAGGGCCTTAACGATCCAGCTGTTGAGTGAGTTGCGGATCGCGGCGAGCATTGGGGGCAGGTCTCCGGCGCGGCTTCGGGGTGCGGACCGTACAGAAGGGGGGAGAGGGCCGCAACGCAGGGGGTTGCGAAGCCCCCGCAGCCGTGGAAAGGGCGCGGGTGGAGGGAGGAACCGCCATGCGGCCGCTGATCGCCGGGAACTGGAAGATGAACGGGCTCGGGGCGGAGGGGCTTGCGCTCGCCTCAGCCGTGCGCAAGGGGCTTGGCGAAGGGGGCCAAGGGGTCGAGGTGCTGCTCTGCCCTCCGTTCACCTTGATCGAGCGGGTGGCGCGCGCGGTGGCCGGCTCGCCCATCGCGGTGGGCGGACAGGACTGCCACCCGAAAGCCTCGGGTGCGCATACGGGCGACGTGTCGGCGCCGATGCTGAAGGATGCCGGAGCGACCTGGGTGATCCTCGGTCACTCGGAGCGGCGGGCCGATCACGGCGAGACCGACGCCTTGGTACGGGCGAAGGTCGAGGCTGCGCTGGCGGCGGGGCTCACCCCGATTGTCTGTGTCGGCGAAACGCTCGCCGAGCGTGACGCCGGACGCGCCGAGGCGGTGGTGGAGGCGCAGCTCGCCGGCAGCCTGCCCGAGGGCTTCGCCGCGGCCAAAGGCGTGGTCGCCTATGAGCCGGTTTGGGCGATCGGCACCGGAAGGACGCCATCGGACGCCGACATTGGCGCTATGCACGCGGCGATCCGCGCGCTCCTCGCCACCCGGTTTGGAGAAGCTGGGAAAGCGGTGCGCATCCTCTACGGCGGGTCGGTGAAGGCGGCCAACGCGAAGCCGATCCTCGCCGTGCCGGAGGTGGGCGGGGCGCTGGTCGGGGGGGCGTCGCTCCAGGCTGAGGAGTTTCTCGCCATCATCGCTGCTGCCCGCGTCGCCGTGGCGTGAGCGGGGACAGGCTGGCGCGGCGGCACCAGCAGCGTTAGAAGCCCTTCGCCATCCCGGGGTTGCCATGTTCACCGTCGTTCTGGTCCTGCACCTGCTTATCACGATCGCGCTGATCATCGTCGTGCTCCTGCAGAGGAGCGAGGGGGGCGGCTTGGGCATTGGCACCTCTGGGGGCTTGGGCGCCTTCATGGGGGGACGCGGCACCGCCAACCTGCTCACCCGCACCACGGCGGTGCTCGGCACGCTGTTTTTCGCGCTGAGCCTCGGCCTTGCGCTGATCAATCAGAGCAGCCGCCAGGCACCGTCGCTGCTTGACTCACCCGCGCCCGCGGCACCCGTCGCTCCGGCTCCTGCTCCCGCCCCCATCGTCCCGATCAACTGAAAGCGCGCGTTCGCCAGATCTGCGTGCGCCGCGGTTGTGGTTCCCCACAGCTTGCGCGTATCACGGGGGCCCATGACGCGATACGTGTTCGTCACGGGCGGCGTGGTCTCCTCCTTGGGCAAGGGAATCGCGGCGGCGAGCCTTGGTGCGCTCCTGCAGGCGCGGGGCTTCCGGGTTCGCCTGCGCAAGCTCGATCCCTATCTCAACGTCGACCCCGGAACGATGAGCCCCTACCAGCACGGGGAGGTGTTCGTCACCGAGGACGGGGCGGAGACCGATCTTGACCTCGGCCACTACGAACGCTTCACCGGCGTCGACGCCACCAAGGCGGACAATGCGACGACGGGGCGCATCTACTCCACTGTGATCGCACGCGAACGCCGTGGCGACTATCTCGGCGGCACGGTGCAGGTGATCCCGCACGTGACGGATGCGATCAAGGAGATGATCACCTCACCCGCCACTTTGCCGGACGGGGCGGAGCCGGATTTCGTCATCGTCGAAATCGGCGGCACGGTGGGCGACATCGAATCGCTCCCCTTCCTTGAGGCGATCCGCCAGCTTGGCAACGAACTTGGCGCCGAACGCGCCCTCTTCGTCCATGTCACGCTCGTGCCCTGGATCGCCTCGGCGGGCGAGCTGAAGACCAAGCCCACCCAGCACTCGGTGAAGGAGCTGCTCAGCGTTGGCATCCAGCCGCAGATCCTGCTCTGCCGCACGGATCGGCCGATTCCGGATGGCGAGCGGCGCAAGATCGCGCTCTTCTGCAATGTCCGGCGCGAGGCGGTGATCCCGGCGCTCGATGTTGACACAATCTACGCCGTGCCCATCGCCTATCACCGCGAGGGGCTCGATCGCGAGGTGTTGCGCCACTTCGGCTTGCCCTGCGCCGACGAGCCAGACCTTTCGGCATGGGAACGGATCGTCGAGACCATCCGCCACCCTGAAGGCGAGGTGACGATCGCCGTCGTCGGCAAGTACACGGGGCTGCTCGATGCCTATAAATCGCTTGCCGAGGCGCTGACGCACGGCGGCATCGCCAACCGCGTCCGGGTGAAGCTTGATTGGGTGGATAGCCAGATTTTCGAAGCGCCAGGCGCCATCCACCGCCTCGAGGGCGTGCACGGCATCCTTGTTCCCGGTGGCTTCGGAGAGCGCGGTACGGAGGGCAAGATCGCCGCCGTGCGGTTCGCGCGCGAACGGCGCATTCCCTTCTTCGGCATCTGCTTTGGCATGCAGATGGCCGTGATCGAGACCGCGCGCAATCTCGCTGGCCTCACCGGTGCCTCCTCTACCGAGTTCGGGCCGTGCGAGCACCCGATCGTCGGAGTGCTGACGGAATGGACTCGCGGCAACGCGGTGGAACGACGCATGGCCGGGGGTGATCTTGGCGGCACGATGCGGCTCGGTGCCTATCCGTGCGTGCTGCAACCGGGTTCGCTCGTCCGCTCAATCTACGACACGCTGCGAATTTCGGAGCGCCACCGGCACCGCTACGAGGTGGACATTCGCTACAAACCCATCCTCGAGAAATCGGGGCTTCTCTTCAGCGGCATGAGCCCGGATGGACGCTTGCCCGAGATTATCGAACTGCCGGGCCATCCGTGGTTCGTCGGCGTGCAGTTCCACCCCGAGCTGAAGTCGCGACCCTGGAAGCCGCACCCGCTCTTCGCCTCCTTCGTCGCGGCGGCGGTGAAGCAGGCGAGGCTGGTGTGAACGCGTCCCTCATCTCGCCCAGAGGCTCTGCGCCGCGCACGGTGCGCGTCGGCCATGTCGCGATCGGCAATCATCTCCCGCTTGTCCTGATCGCCGGTCCGTGTCAGATCGAATCCGCGTCGCACGCCTTCGAGGTAGCTCAAGCGCTGGTGGAGATCGCAGCCCGGGCCGGCATCGGGCTGATCTTCAAGGCCTCGTACGACAAGGCGAACCGGACCTCGCTCGCCGGGGCGCGCGGGGTTGGGCTGGCGCAGGGTCTTGCCGCGCTGGCCGAGATTCGCGCCAAGCTCGCCGTGCCGGTGCTGACCGACGTGCACACCGAGGAGCAAGTCGCGCGCGCGGCCGAGGTGGTGGACGTGATCCAGATCCCGGCCTTCCTCTGCCGCCAGACCGACCTTCTGCTCGCTGCTGGCCGCACCGGACGGGTGGTGAACGTAAAGAAGGGCCAGGTCCTCGCGCCGTGGGACATGCGCCATGTGGCTGCGAAGATCGCTGCCACCGGCAACGAAGCCATTCTGCTGACGGAACGTGGGGTCTCGTTCGGCTACAACACGCTGATCGCCGACATGCGCGCACTGCCCATCATGGCCGAGACGGGCTACCCAGTGGTGATGGACGCCACGCACGCCGTGCAGTCTCCCGGCGGAGCGGGTGCGGCATCGGCTGGCGAGCGTCGCTTCGCCCCTGTGCTCGCGCGCGCCGCGGTGGCAGTCGGCGTGGCGGCAGTGTTTATCGAGACGCATCCGGATCCGGATCGCGCACCGTCTGACGGGCCGAACATGATCCCGCTCCCGGAGATGCCGGCCCTGATCGAGCGGCTGATGGCTCTCGATCGCATTGCCAAACAGGGCTGATCGAGACCGCGCGCGACCTCAGCCCACAGCATCGAGCTCGACCGCCACCGCGATGCGCCTGCCTTCGCGCAGGATCGCGATGGTGACGCGCGCGCCTGGGGTGAGGCGTTCGAGCAGCGCGATCAGCTCCGCCGGTCGGCTGACCGCCTGGCCGTCGATGGCGAGGATGACGTCGCCCGGGCGGATGGTGCCGTCGCGATCGACCTGGGCGGGCCGAAGTCCTGCCCGCGCCGCCGCCGAACCTGGCTCGACGCCCAACACGAACACGCCCACGGTCCCTGTGCGCTGCGCCAGCGCGGCGTTCAACGCCTCATCCACCCGCACCCCAAGGCCTGCGCGCACGTAACGCCCGGTGGCGATGAGCCGCGGCACGACGCGATTGACGACGTCGATCGGCACCGCAAACCCAATGCCTGAGAAGGCGCCCGAGGGGCTCACGATGGCTGTGTTCACCCCGATGACGCGCCCGGCCGAATCGAGCAGCGGCCCTCCGGAATTGCCGGGGTTGATCGCCGCATCGGTCTGGATCAGCCCCTCTAGCACTTGCCCGTTGGTGCGCAGGTCGCGGTTGAGGGCGGACACGATCCCGGTGGTCAGGGTCCAGTCGAGGCCGAAGGGGTTGCCGATCGCGAACACGCTCTGCCCGACGCGCAGGTCAGACGAGGTGCCGATCGGCAGAGGCTGCGGGCGGGCAAGGGCAACCCCGATGCGCAAGACGGCGAGATCATGCGCCGGGCTCGCCCCCACCAGCGCAGCACGAAAGGACCGCCCGTCTGCCAACCGCACGAAGGCCGCCGAGGCATTGGCGATGACGTGGTGGTTGGTCACGACATGCCCGAACTCGTCCCAGAAGAAGCCCGAGCCCGTGCCGCGCGGCACCTGGAGCGCGGAGCGCGTCCAGGGGTCGATCACCCGTTCCGTAGTCGTGATGTGCACCACCGACCCGCGCGCCGCTTCGAACAGCGCGACCGTTGCCTGCTCGATCTCGGCGAGCTCTCCGCGCGGAGTCACGGTCCGCGGTTCCGCACGCTGGGCAAGCAGCATCGACTGCAGCATCGGCGCCCATTGCCAGGCGAGCGCGACCAGGATGGCGGCCAGGGTGATGAGGGAAAGACGGAAGAGGAAGGCGGCGCCGCTCATGGCGGGCCGAGTATGCCAGGGGCGGACCGCTGCGACCACTGGACGCGGGCCCAGGGGTTGCCCCGCGTGGGGCGGCGCGCTACCGGGACGCGGTTTTTCCGTTGCCGGAGCCTTCGCCCGATGACCGACACCGCGATCGCCGACATCGTCGCGCGCGAGATCCTCGACTCGAGGGGCAACCCGACCATCGAGGTCGAGGTGACCCTCGACGGCGGGGCGAGGGGCCGCGCCGCTGTGCCGTCAGGTGCCTCCACTGGCACGCATGAGGCAGTGGAGCTGCGCGACGGCGATGCCGCGCGCTTTCACGGCAAGGGGGTGCGCCGCGCCGTGGAGGCGGTGGAAGGCGAAATTTTTGACGCTTTGTCGGGCCTCGACGCCACAGACCAGGTGAAGGTCGACGAGCTTCTGATCGACCTTGACGGCACGCCAAACAAGTCGCGCCTCGGCGCGAACGCCATCCTCGGCGTCTCGCTTGCGGTGGCCAGGGCCGCCGCGGCGGCCTTGGGGCTTCCGCTCTACCGCTACGTTGGCGGGGTGGCGGCACGCACTCTGCCTGTGCCGTTGATGAATGTGATCAACGGTGGGGCGCATGCCGACAACCCGATCGACATCCAGGAGTTCATGATCGTCCCGCTCGGCGCCGGCACGATCGCGGATGCGGTGCGCATCGGAGCGGAGGTATTCCATACGCTGAAGAAGGAGCTGGCCGCGGCGGGGCATGCGACCAATGTGGGCGACGAAGGCGGCTTTGCGCCGAACCTCGCTTCGACGGAGGAGGCCTTGGGGTTCCTCGTGCGGGCAGTGGAGAAGGCTGGCTACCGCGTGGGCGAGGATGTTGCTTTTGCGCTTGATTGCGCAGCGAGCGCCTTCTTCAAGGATGGCCGCTACGTGCTGAACGGTGAAGGGACGTCCTTCGACGCTGCGGGCATGGCGGAGTGGCTGGGCGGTCTGTGTGATCGTTTTCCAATCGTCTCCATCGAGGACCCCTGCGCCGAGGACGACTGGGAGGGTTGGGTGCACCTCACGCGCACGCTGGGCAGCCGCGTGCAGATCGTTGGGGATGATCTGTTCGTAACCAACCCGGAGCGGATCGCGCGCGGCATCGCGCAAGGGGCGGCGAACGCGGTGCTGATCAAGGTGAATCAGATTGGCACGCTGACCGAGACGCTGACGGCGGCCGAGGCCGCGCACCGGGCGGGCTGGCGCTGCGTGATGAGCCATCGGTCGGGGGAGACGGAGGACACGACGATTGCCGACCTCGCGGTCGCCACCGGTTGCGGGCAGATCAAGACCGGCAGCCTCGCGCGGTCTGACCGCACGGCGAAATACAACCAGCTGATCCGCATCGAGGAGGCGCTCGGCGAGACGGCGCGCTTCGGCGGCCGCCAAGCCATCCTTCGCCGCGAAAGGCCGCTTGCCGCGACACGGTGAGGGGTGCTTTCTTTGCCGTTATGGCCTTTGCGCGCGAGGTCACGTCGCTGCTGTTTGGCGTGATCCCCCCCCTGGTCGGGCTCGCGCTCGTCGCGTTCTTCGCCTGGCACACGCTGCACGGCACACGGGGGCTGATCGCGCTCGCGCAGATCAAAGAGGAGATCGCGCGGGCGCGGGCGGAACTCCTCCGTCTGGAAGCGGAGCAGGCGCGGGCTGAACGTCGCGTCTCCTCGCTTCGCCCCGGCAGCCTCGATCGTGATATGCTGGATGAACGGGCGCGGCTGATGCTGAACCTCGCTTCGCCGGAGGAGATCGTCATTCCCTACGGCCCCGGCCGCAGACTGTACTAAGGCGCCCGCCTGGCCTCGCGCAGCAATCGATCCGCGTAAGGGCTGCTTGCGGTTCGTCCATTGCGTGGTTCTTGCCATCGCCGCAAGCTCAGACGCGCGCTTGCCGAAGTGGCTGCGTGGTGGCTAGGTCGCGGCAAGCATATTGGGGCTTGGAGCTGGGGAGGGACCATGGCGACGGCCGAGACGACGCCAAAGAGAAAGGGCAGGGCGGCGCTTGCGATGACGCGCGACGAGCTTCTGCAGGCCTGGCGTATGATGCTGCTCATCCGCCGCTTTGAGGAGAAAGCCGGCCAGCTCTACGGGATGGGGCTGATCGGCGGCTTCTGCCATCTCTACATCGGGCAGGAGGCGGTGGTTGTCGGCATCCAGAGCGTGCTGCGCGAGGGCGATCAGGTCATCACCTCCTATCGTGACCACGGCCACATGCTCGCCTGCGGCATGGACCCGCGCGGCGTGATGGCGGAACTGACGGGGCGGATCGGCGGCTACTCTAAGGGCAAGGGCGGGTCGATGCACATGTTCTCCGCCGAGAAGGGGTTCTATGGCGGGCACGGCATCGTCGGCGCGCAGGTGAGCCTTGGCACGGGCATCGCCTTCGCCAACTGGTATCGCGAAAATGGGCATGTGTGCGTCACCTACTTCGGCGAAGGGGCTGCGAACCAGGGTCAGGTCTACGAGTCCTTCAACCTTGCCTCGCTTTGGAAGCTTCCCGTCCTCTACGTCATCGAGAACAACCGTTACGCGATGGGAACTTCGATTGAGCGTGCGACCCCGACCAAGGACCTCTCGCAGCGTGGGGCGGTGTGGGGCATTCCAGGCCGCCAGGTGGATGGCATGGACGTGCTGAAGGTGCGCGAGGCGGCGGAGGAGGCGATCGCCTATGTGCGCGCGGGCCACGGGCCCTATCTGATGGAGGTGCTTACCTATCGCTATCGCGGCCACTCGATGTCAGACCCCGCGAAATATCGCACGCGTGAGGAAGTGCAGAAAATTCGCGAGGAGCGCGATCCCATCGAGGGCGCACGCAAGCTCCTGGTTGACCACTACGGGGTGGCGGAAAGCGACCTGCGCGCGGTCGAAGAGGAGGTTCGCCGCATCGTGCAGGACGCGGCGGACTTCGCCCAGGCGAGCCCCGAACCGCCGGAAAGCGAATTGTACACCGACGTGCTGGTGGAAACCTACGCCTGAGGAGGGGATGCGATGGCGACGGAGATCCTCATGCCCGCGCTTTCGCCCACCATGACAGAGGGCAAGCTCGCGCGCTGGCTGAAGAAGGAAGGCGATCCGATACGCCCAGGCGAGGTGATCGCTGAGATCGAGACCGACAAGGCGACGATGGAAGTGGAGGCAGTGGATGAAGGTGTCCTCGCCAAAATCGTCGTCCCCGAGGGCACGGAAGGGGTGGCGGTGAACAGCGTGATCGCCGTGCTGGACGCGCCGTCTTCAACGCCCGCGCCCGGTCCTACCGCCGCGCCCGCTGCCGCCGCTTCTTCCGCACCGGCGGTGGCGAGACAGACGCTGCCAGCACAGACTGCTGCGGCGACGAAACAGTCCGAGCCGGTAATGACTGCCGAGATGGGGCCCACCGCGCCAATGACGGTGCGCGAAGCGCTGCGCGAGGCGATGGCGCTGGAGATGCGGCGCGACCCGGAGGTGTTCCTCATTGGTGAAGAGGTTGGCCAGTATCAGGGCGCCTACAAGGTGAGCCAGGGCCTGCTTGATGAGTTCGGCCCCAAGCGCGTGCTGGATACGCCGATCACCGAACACGGGTTCACCGGGCTTGCTGTGGGTGCTGCCTTCGCCGGGCTCAAGCCCATTGTCGAGTTCATGACCTTCAACTTCTCGATGCAGGCGATCGACCAGATCATCAATTCGGCAGCGAAGACGCTCTACATGTCGGGAGGGCAGATCCGCTGCCCGATTGTGTTCCGTGGCCCGAACGGTGCCGCTGCCCGCGTCGCCGCGCAGCACTCGCAGTGCTTCGCCTCCTGGTACGCGCACTGCCCCGGCCTGAAGGTGGTGGCGCCTTGGAGCGCTGAGGACGCCAAGGGGCTTCTCCGCGCCGCCATCCGCGACCCTAATCCGGTGATTGTGCTCGAGAACGAGGTGATGTACGGGCAGACGTTCCCCTGTCCGACCGACCCCGAGTTCGTGCTACCGATCGGCAAGGCGAAGGTCGAGCGGCCCGGCCGCGATGTCACCATCGTCGCCTTTTCCATCTGTGTCGGCTACGCGATGGAGGCGGCGGAGACGCTGGCAAAGGAAGGGATCGAGGCGGAAGTGATCAATCTCCGCACCCTGCGCCCGCTGGATGCGGAGACGATCTTCGCCTCGGTGCGCAAAACGAACCGCATCGTCTCGGTGGAGGAAGGATGGCCGTATGCGGGCATCGGTGCCGAAATCGCTGCCCGGGTAGCGGAGAGTTGCTTCGATTGGCTCGATGCGCCACCGCTGCGCGTCACCGGCGAGGATGTGCCGATGCCCTATGCGGCCAACCTCGAAAAATTGGCGTTGCCCAACGCCGCCAAGGTGGTGGCAGCGGTGAAGAGCGTGCTCTATCGCTGAGGCAGGGGAAACGATGCCCACGCAGATTTTGATGCCCGCCCTCAGCCCCACGATGACGGAGGGCACGCTCGCGCGCTGGCTGAAGAAGGAGGGCGACCGTATCAAGGCCGGAGATGTGATCGCCGAGATCGAGACCGACAAGGCGACGATGGAGGTGGAGGCGGTGGACGAGGGGATCCTCGCCCGCATTCTGGTGCCCGAGGGCACCACCGGAGTGGCGGTGAACGCGCCGATCGCGGAGCTGGTGGCGGAGGGCGAGGTGGCGACGGACGCAGCGCCGCCCACGCGTGCGGCGAGCGCCTCTGCTGCCGCGCCCTCCCCCGCTGCCGCTCCCGCCGCCACACCGCGCGGCAATGGGCAGTATGTAACTGGCTCGGATCATTCCGTAAGCGAGCGGGTTTTCGCCTCTCCGCTTGCGCGGCGGATGGCCAAGCTCGCCGGCATCGACCTCGCTTCGCTGAAGGGCTCCGGCCCGGGTGGTCGGATCGTCAAGGCCGACATCGAGGCGGTGATGGCGAAAGGGGCTGCGCCCTCGACACCTGCCGCTTCCGTCGCCCCTGCCGCTCCAGTTGCCCCCGCGGCTTCGGTCGCGGCCGCGCCACCTGTCGCATCGGCGCCCACGCCACCTGCACCCGTTCCCGCTTCCGCTCCCGCCTTGGCGGCGACAGCCGCCGCCGCGCCGGCTCAGGCCCCGCATCGCCTGGTGCCGCATTCATCGGTGCGCAAGGTAATCGCGCGGCGTCTTGCCGAGAGCAAGGCGACCATTCCGCATTACTACGCCTCGGTCGATGTCGAGCTTGATGCCCTCCTCAAACTGCGTGCCGAGCTCAACGCCAAGGCGCCGCCGGAGGGTCCGGGCGCGTTCAAGCTCTCGGTCAACGACATGATCATCAAGGCCGCGGCGATTGCGTTGCGCCGCGTGCCGAAGGTGAATGCGTCGTGGCGCGAGGAGGGGATGGTTCTGTACGATGACGTCGACATTTCGGTCGCGGTCGCCATCCCCGACGGGCTGATCACACCGATCATCCGTCAGGCCGACCGCAAGGGCTTGGCCGCGATCTCCAACGAGATGAAGGACCTCGCCGCGCGCGCGCGTGCGGGCAAGCTCAAGCCCGAGGAGTTCCAGGGCGGATCGTTCTCGATCAGCAACATGGGCATGATGGGGGTGAAAGCGTTCTCCGCCATCATCAACCCTCCGCAGGCGGCGATCCTCGCGGTGGCGGCAGGCGAGCAGAGGCCGGTGGTGAAAGGGGGTGCGCTCGCCATCGCGACGGTGATGACGGTCACGCTCAGCGTGGACCATCGAGTGGTCGACGGCGCGCTTGCCGCAGAGTGGCTCGGCGTGTTCAAGGGCATCGTCGAGGACCCGCTGCAGATGATGTTGTGATGGCGCCGGGCGCCGATGGGGCCTCTGCCGGTGCCGGTCGCGACGCGCGCCTCGACCATCGGGAGGGGCGCGCTGATGGGGGGAGCGGGGGGCCCATCGGCCCCCCGAGTTGAACTCCCCGTATCGACGGAGACAATCGATGGCGGATCGTTTCGATCTGATCGTGATTGGCGGAGGGCCGGGGGGATATGTCGCCGCCATCCGTGCCGCTCAGCTCGGCATGCGCGTGGTTCTGATCGAGCGCGAGCATTTGGGCGGGATCTGCCTCAACTGGGGCTGCATTCCGACCAAGGCGCTCCTGCGTACGGCCGAGGTGAACCATCTCCTCCATTCACTCGACGCATTCGGCCTTGCTGCCGACAACCTGCGTTTTGATGCGAGGAAGGTGGTGGAGCGTTCGCGCAGGGTAGCTGCGCAGCTCGCCGCCGGGGTGAAGCACCTGTTGCGGAAGAACAAGGTCACCGTGCTCGAGGGTCATGGTGCTTTGGCAGGGCCGGCAACGGTCGCTGTCCGCAACGACGGCACGGTGACGGAGCTAAAGGCCGCCCACATCGTGCTCGCCACCGGCGCCCGCGCCCGCACACTGCCGGGGATCGAGCCGGACGGAGCGGTGATCTGGACCTACAAGGAGGCGATGGTTCCTCCCACCCTGCCGCGTTCGGTGCTGGTCATCGGCTCTGGCGCGATCGGCATCGAGTTCGCCTCCTTCTACGCCGACATGGGGGCGGCGGTGACCGTGGTGGAGGTGATGCCGCGCATTCTGCCCGTGGAGGACGAGGAGATCTCCGCCTTCGCGCGCAAGGCATTCGAGAAGCGGGGGATGACCATCCTGACGGCGGCGAAGGTGCAGGGCGTGCAGCGCGAGGGAGATGGGGCGCGCGTCATCGTCGAGGACGAGGCGGGGCAGGTGCGCGAGATCGCGGTCGAGCGCGTCATCTCCGCCGTCGGCATCGTCGGCAATGTTGAGGGCATCGGCCTCGAGGGCACGCGAGTGAAGGTGGAGAAGAGCCACGTCGTCACGGACGGCTACGGCCGCACCGGGGAGCCTGGCATCTATGCGATCGGCGACCTCGCCGGGCCACCCTGGCTCGCGCACAAAGCTTCCCACGAAGGTGTCGTCTGTGTCGAAGCGATTGCCGGGCTGAACGATGTCCGCCCTCTGGACGTGACGAAGATCCCGGGCTGCACCTATTGTCGGCCGCAAGTGGCGTCCGTGGGGCTCACGGAGGCGGCGGCCAAGGCGAAGGGGCACGAGGTGCGGGTGGGCCGGTTCCCCTTCATCGGCAACGGCAAGGCGATCGCGCTGGGCGAGCCGGAGGGGCTGGTCAAGACCGTGTTCGACGCAAGAACCGGCGAGCTTCTCGGCGCGCACATGATCGGGGCGGAGGTGACGGAGCTAATCCAGGGCTACGCCATCGCCCGCGCGGGCGAACTCACGGAGGCCGAGCTCGCCCACACCATCTTCCCGCATCCCACGCTGTCCGAGATGATGCACGAGGCGGTGCTGGCCGCCTACGGGCGGGCGATCCACTTCTGAACATGCTGCGCCGAGGCTTGCCAACGTCGCGCGCCGCTGCCACCTGCTTCTTATGACGGTGCGGATCGACATCGACCATCGCCGCCCGCGCATCGGCGCGGAGCGTCACCCAGAGAAGGCAAGGCGCGCGCCGACCGGGATCCCGCGCAAGCCGGCCTGGATCAGGGTCAAGGCGCCCACGCACCCGGTCTACCTTGAAACGCGCCGGCTGATGCGGGCGAAGAACCTGGTCACGGTGTGCGAGGAGGCGGCCTGCCCCAACATCGGCGACTGCTGGAGCCGACGCCACGCCACCGTCATGATCATGGGCGAGGTCTGCACGCGGGCCTGTGCTTTCTGCAACGTCGCCACCGGCATGCCCGCCCCCCTCGACCCCGATGAGCCGCGCCGCGTGGCGGAGGCGGTGGCGGCGATGGGGCTTGCCCACGTCGTCGTCACCTCGGTCGATCGCGACGACCTCGAGGATGGAGGCGCGGCCCATTTCGCCGCCACTATCAGGGCCATCCGCGCCGCCTCTCCGGCCACCACGGTTGAGGTTCTGACCCCGGATTTCCTGCGCAAGGGCGAACGCGCGATCGAGACGGTCGTTGCCGCCCGCCCTGACGTGTTCAACCACAATCTGGAGACGGTTCCTCGTCTCTATCCCACCATCAGGCCAGGGGCGCGCTACTTCGTTTCTCTGCGACTGCTCGCACGGGTGAAGGAAATTGACCCGAGCATCTTCACGAAATCAGGGCTGATGATCGGGCTCGGGGAGGAAAGGCTGGAAATTTTGCAGGTGATGGACGACCTTCGCGCTGCCGAGGTCGACTTCCTCACTCTTGGGCAATACTTGCAGCCGACCCCAAAGCATGCGCCGATTGCGCGGTTCGTGCCTCCGGAGGAGTTTGATGAACTTGCCGCCCTCGCGCGTGGCAAGGGGTTCGCCCTCGTCGCCGCCTCGCCGCTGACGCGGTCGTCCTATTACGCTGATCAAGATTTCGCCCGGCTGCGTGCCGCGCG
>CALFVI010000072.1 GCA_937928775.1 uncultured Elioraea sp.
GGTGCTGCCGAGCAACGCGTCAAGCGACCGCTTCGCAACAGGAGACGTGGCGGGCGTCGAGATCGGGATCGGTCGCGCCTTCGGTGCCGAACAGGAGCACGCGCGCGCCGGGCCAGAGCCCGAGGGCCGCGGCCGCACCCCGGTTGGCGCGCGCCAAAGCGAGCCCGATCAGCCCGGCGACCGCGCTTTCGCCGGCAACGATGGGCGGATCGCGCCCGATGCCGCGCGCCAACAGCCGCATGGTCGGCGCCACCGCCTCCTCCGGCACGCCGACCGCAGCCTCGGCGCGGAGGAGAAGTTCCGCGAGCGCGAGCGGCGAGGGCGTAGCACACGCAAGCCCAGCCATCAGCGTGTCGGGGCCGGGAGGCGACGCAACGGGGCGGCCGGCAGCCAGGCTGCGCGCGATGCCGTCGAACGCCATCGGCTCGACCACGATCACGCGCGGCCCCCCGTCGCCGAAGGTCGTCGCGGCCTGGGCGGCAACGGCGGCAGCCGCTCCGCCCACCCCGGCCTGGATGAAGAGGTGGGTCGGCGGGTCGCCCCGCCACTGCGCGTAGGCCTCTTCCGCCATCAGCCGATACCCTTGCATCACGGCGCGCGGGATCTCCTCGTAGCCGGGCCAGGAGGTGTCAGAGATCACCATCCAGCCCTCGCGGGCGGCCGTCTCCGCGCAGAGGCGAACGGCGTCGTCGTATGTCGCGCTCGCCCGCCGCACCTCGGCCCCAAGGCGCGCGATCGCCTCCGCCCGGCCCGCACTGACCGTGGCGTGGACGAAGACGACCGCCCGGCAGTGGAAGCGCTGCGCCCCCCAGGCGACGGCGCGGCCGTGGTTGCCGTCGGTGGCGCAGGCGACGGTGACCCTCCGGGTGCGGTGGGCGAAGCGGCCGGAGGCGAGGTCGGCATCGGTCGCCGCGATGCCGTCGCGGCCCAGGGTCTGGCGCAGGTGGCGCGCCACCGCATAGGCACCGCCGAGCGCCTTGAAGGAGCCCAAGCCGAAGCGGGCCCCCTCGTCCTTCCAGCGGACCGCGGCCACGCCCAACCCGGCCGCAAGCCCGGGCAGGTCGTGCAGCGGGGTCGGTTCGTAGCCGGGCCAGGCGGTGATCGCGGATTTCGCTTCCGCGAACCCCTCCGGGTCAAGCACGGCGCGCCCGGCGCGGCCGCGAGCTTGGTTCAGGGTAAGCCGGAAGGGCAGGGCAGGGAGCATGGCTTGACCGGGGCGGGGGAGGTTCGCCAAAGCTGCGGCGAAAACGGCCGGAGGAGAAGAGCGCGATGCCCCGACCGCTGCTCGCCCTCGTCGCCTTCCTGGCCATCCACCCTGCGGCCGGTGCCGCGACCGACCCGGGCGAGCGTGCCTATGCCGAGGCTTGCGCCTCCTGCCATCGCGTGCCGTCGCGGGTGCTGAGGCCCTATCTCGCGATGACGCGCGACGAAAGGCGTCGGGCGCTCGATCTGTTCCTGCAGGGCCACTACGCAGAGGACGAGGCGGCGCGCGCCGCCATCATCGCCTGGCTGGAGGCGAACCACGTGCGGCGGTGAGCGGGGCCGCTCACAGCACGAGGGCCCGCGCGGCGTAGAGCGCAACGGCCAGCCACACCACGCCGAGCAGGGCGCGGATTCGCCACCTCAGGCGACGCTCGACTCGCGGCAGGGGCAGCGCCTCAGGCATAGACGAAGGTCTCGTAAAGGATGGCCGAGGGCGGAAGGCCGAGCGCCTCCAGTTCGGCGGCGACCGCGAGCATCATCGGGCGTGGGCCGCAGATCAGGGCGAGGGTGCGGCGGGCATCGAGCCCGCGCAGCGCCTCGATCAGGGTGGCGCG
Source organism: uncultured Elioraea sp. (assembly GCA_937928775.1). Classification (GTDB taxonomy): domain Bacteria; phylum Pseudomonadota; class Alphaproteobacteria; order Acetobacterales; family Acetobacteraceae; genus Elioraea. The sequence continues at coordinate 1,818 of CALFVI010000072.1, forward strand.
GTCGATCCTTCCCCGAGTCGCGCCCTCGGGCAGATCTCCCTCCTCGACTTTAAGCGTGAGGCCGAAGCCGCGCGCGGCGGCGGTGGCGGCGAGCTCCTCGCGATAGAGGAGCTTGCCTGCAGACTGCGCCCCGTAGACCAAGCGGACGGGAGCCACGTGGCCGGTACGCGCAAGGTGCCGCCAGATCGCCAGCACCGGCGCGATCCCCGCTCCGCCAGCGATCAGCAGGATGGCGCGCTGTTCCCCCTCTTCGAGGCGGAAAGCGCCATGCGGCCCGTCCACCCGCACCGGGGTGTTGACGGCGATGTCCCCCAAACTGCGGGTGAAGTCGCCCGCCTCGTGCACGACGAAGGCGAGATCCCGTTCGCCGGGGGCGGAGGCGATGGAGAAGGGATTGTCGTTCCACGGTGCGCGGCGGCCGACGGCGAGCCAGGCGAACTGCCCGGCGGCGAAGGCGAAGGGCTCGGGCGAAGGGCGGCGAAGAGTCAGTTCCCAATATTCCTCCCCGATCCGGCGCACCCCCGCCACCCGCCAGCCTTGCCGCGCCGCCAGCCAGGGCTTGATCCCCCAGCTCCAGACGAGGGCGCAGACCGCAAGCCCAAACCCCGCGAGCCAAAAACCCTTCAGCGGGCCGGCTTCGCTGTAGAGCCCGACCGAAAGTGCATGCTCCACCGCAAGCGCCACTGCGGCAAGCCCAAGCGCTGCATGCAGCGCGCGCCACGCGGGGTAGGGCAGGCCGAGCCGGTGGCGCATCAGCGGGAGCGCAACGACGAGGCAGAGGCAGAGCAAGGCTGCCACGCCGGTTGCCATCCTCGGCCTCGCGAGCAGCCGCCAGAGCAGCTCCAACCCATGAGCGGGGGCGGAGAGCAGAGCGGGCGAGACGAAGGCGACGGGATGCAGCAGCGCCATGGCAACCAGGGCCAACGCCGCCGCGCGATGCAGCCGCATGGTGCGATCGATGCCGATCCGCCCCGAGTACGTCTCGAACCGCCCCGAATGGCCGAACTGAAGCAGCATCAGGGCCAAGCCAGCGAGGCCGAGCCCGATCCCGGCTTCCCTCGGCAGCGCTTCGGGCGGTTCCCCGGAGAGGGCGGCGAGTGAAAGCGGAGCGAGTGCTGCGGCAAGGAAGAGGGCAGCGACCACGCCAGGCGGCAGGCCGCGGCTCATGCGAGACGCTCGAAGCCGAGAGGGTGGGCGGACAGCCGACCGAACAGGTCGCGCCGACATGTGAGCAAGATGATCTGCAGGGTCTTCGCCGCCTCCGTCAGCACCTCGAACATGCGCGCCATGCGTTCGTCGTCTGAGAAGACGAGCGCATCGTCAAGAATGACCGGCGCAGCTTTACCCTGCCGCTCGAGCAAGTCGGCGAAGGCGAGGCGGACGAGCACAGCGATCTGCTCCTGGGTGCCGGCAGAGAGGATGTCCACCCGCTCGGCCCGCCCGCCGCGGCGGATGGTGGTGATGCCGAGGCTCTGGTTGATCTCGACGGACTCAGCGCCGAGCACGGTGGCGAGCCAGGGCATGACCGCGCGCGTGACGGGCGCCACCCACTCCGCCTTCGCCCTCTCCTCCTCCTCGGCGAGCACGCGGTCGAGAAGCCTCAGCCCGTCGCGCTCACGGTGCAGCGCCTGCCGCTCACGCTCCAGCCGCTCGCGCTCCTCGGCCAAAGCGGCGAGACGATCATCAATCCCCTCCGCCTCGAGCTGCCGTACCGTCGTCTCTGCCTCGCGCAGCTCTTCGGCCAGCCGGAGGTCCTCGTCGGCGATCCGCTTGCGCTCGGCTTCGACGCGTCCGATCTCGGCCTCGGCCGCGGCAATCTCCTCAGCCGTGGGGGCTGGGCTCGTGTCGCGTTCCCTGGCTGCGTGCAGCAGAGTCTCCCCGGCCTGCCGCAGCCGCTCGCGCAACACCTCGTCTGAGGCGCGGGCCCGTTCATCGGCGAGCACCTTGGCGGCCTCCCGCGCAGCCTTCTCCGCCTCATCGGCTTCCGCGCGGGTGCGAAAAGCCTCCCGTTCCGCCTCCTCCGCCTCCGCGCGGGCTTGGTCGCGCTCAACCGCTGAGACTTCCCGTGGGATGGTGACGCCGCGCGCAGCCGCCTCCTGCGCAAGTGCTGCTGCGATCTGCCGCGCCTCTTGCGCCCGCGCGGTGGCGGCGGCCAGGGCCGCCTCGGGCGCTTGGTCCGGCGCCAGCTGAAGGGCCATGGCGTTTGCCGCAGCTTGCTCGCGCCTTGCCTCCTTGGTTGCGCGAACGCGGCGGAGCGCGAACAGGCCAAGGGTAGCGACGGCGAGGAGTGCTGCGGCTGCGCTGACCCAGCCCGCTTCGGGGGGAATGAGGCCGATGACAGCAAGGCCAGCGACCCCCAAGGCGGCCAGCCCCGCCACGGCAGCGATGGCGCCGGAGCCGGACGCCGCACCGCGCCGGCGAGCGGTTCGTTCGGCCTCCTCCGCCTCGCGCAGCCGCAGCGCCACGTCGGCAATCGCTCGGGCCTGGCGCTCTGCCTCCGCGGCTTCGATCCCCGCCCACGCCGCCTCGACGGCAAGGCGCCGGTTCGCTGCCGCCTCTGCCTCGCATTCCGCTGCCCGTGCCACGGCGGCGAGCCCCTCTGCGCGGCGGGCGGCCGCCTCCGCCTGGGCGATGTCGCGCTCGCGCCGCGCCCACGCCTCCACGGCAGCCTCGTGCAGCCGCGTGGCGTCGGCGGCGGCGCGCAGCAGCGACTCGCGACGGTGCGCCGCCTGGCGCAGCGCCTCCGCCCGCTGTCGGGCTTTGGCAAGCGCCTCTTCGGCCGCCTGCTCTGGCCGGGCGGCCAGGCGCGCGGCGCGGCGGGCACGCAGGTCGGCCAGGCGGGCGAGGGCCTCATCGGCGCGACAGAGACGCTCGCGCAGGTCGCGCTCCTCCTCGGCAAGTTCGGCAAGGCGGTCCTCCACCTCACGCAGGCGCCCAGCTGAGTTGCGCCCGCCAGGCGTCTGGAAGGCAAGCAGCTCCCGCGCGATCGCTGCGCGCAGCCGGGCCGCACCGCGGGCCCCCGTGACGGTGTCGATTTCGGCATCTAGAGCATCTAGAACGGCGCGCAGCGTGTCCTGGGCGACGTGGTCGAGGGTGGGCTGAACGAGCGAGGCGCCTTGCTCCACCCACAGGGCACCCCACACGCCGCGCGGCGCGGGCCCACGGCCCGTTGCCTGCGGCAGGCCGAACAGGCGACGGATCTCCTCCTCCGCCTCGTCTCCGGCCCAACTCCGGCCGTCAGGAGCCACCAGCTCGGCCCGACCCTGCTGGCCTGCGAAGCGCTTGCGGATCCGCCACACGCCGGAGGTGTCAGCGAGTGCCAGCGTGACGGTGGGGATACCGCCCTCAAGGGGCCGCAGACGCCGCGCCTCCTCGCTCTGCGCCCGATGCGGCAGCAGGATGGCGCAGCGGATCGCCTCCAGGAGCGTGCTCTTGCCCGTCTCGTTGGGGGCGGCGAGCAGGTTCAGCCCTGGTGCAAACGGCCCGACCCGCCAGCGCCCTGAGAAGCGGCGCACGTCTTCCAGCCCGACCTCGTGCAGCCTGAGGGTCACGGCAGGGTTAGGCCCGCGCGTGCTCGCGCAGCCGCCACAGCGCGATCAGGGCGGCGCGCGCGATCTCGCTCTGCGCATCGGCAGGGGTGCGTGCGATGGTGGCAAGCCTGTCTGCCGCCCGCCGCACCACGCCCTCGAGGTCGATCGCGGCGAGCTCGTCGTCTTCGGGCCGCACGGCGAGGCCGCCATCGTCGAGGTCGAGCCAGGCCAGCCGTGCTGCGAGGCGGCGAATGATACGCGTGCGGCAGAGTTCATGTGCGGCAAAGGGGAGGGCACCGGCGAGCTCGAGCCGCAGCAGGGTGTCGGCGGGACGGGCCAGAGCCTCCAGCCGATCGGCCAGGGCGTTGAGCTGGTCGGCGTCTGCCAGGGTGGCCCGGCAGCGGCGCCAGACGTAGCGGCCGGTCTCGACCGGGGTGACGCGGGGCGGCGCGCCGGCCGCCTCGATCGTGACGGCGAGCGCGTGGCCGCCGACGCAGAGTGTTCCGTCGCCTTCGGGGTCGAGGCGGAAGCGATCAGGCTCCGGTGTGCCAGCATACCAGGTGCGATCGTCGATCCGCTTCCGCCCGTGCCAGTCACCGAGGGCAAGCCAAACAAGCCCAGCGCGGCGGGCGCGATCGGCGGCGATGGGGTTGGCTGCGGCTCCTTCGTCAGCGGCGAAACCAGCGACCGAGCCGTGGGCGAGACCGAGGCGGAGCGCTCCCTCCGGTGTGGGGGCATGATCCATCCACTCGGTCGGGTCACCGCCGCCGCGGCGCGCTGTCAGCGGAGCGGGAAGAAGCCAGGCGGTCGGCTCTCCCGGCGCGGTGTCGAGCGCGACCGGCGCAGGGTGGAGGTGCAGCCGCACATTCGGCGGCAGCCCATCGCGCGCGAAGCGCTCCCACACCCCGGCCGGGCGGTGCGGGTCGTGGTTGCCGGGAAGGATGTGCCACGTGAGGTCGGCGGCGCGCGCAAGCCGCTCTTGCACCTGGGCGATGGTGCGTTCGGAGGGGCGGGCGGAGTCGAACACATCGCCAGCGATGAGAATGCGCGGGGCGCCAGCCGCGCGCGCCGCAGCGGCGAGGCGATCGAGCGCGCTGAGCCGAGCCTCAGCCAGCAAAGGGGCGAGGTCGGGAGGGGCGAAGCCGAAGGCCCGGCCGATCTGCAAATCGGCGGTGTGCAGGAAACGCAGTGCCATGACGCGAGGGTAAACTGCCTGAGCGGTTTCGCGTCGGCCAAGACCCAGGCTCGCCGATACGTCCAATCCTGACGCGTCACTCTCCTACGGTCGCGTGCCGACCCCGAAGGGAGAGGCAATCGATGGATCAGGCCGAACAGATCGTCGCACTGGGGTATGCACGCACCGCGCTCTCCCGCATTCCCCGTCGGTCTCGCCGTGCCGCAGCGATTGCGGCGTGGCTTACACGGTTTCAGGACGCGCTCGGGCTCGCGCCGCGCACTGCACGGAGCGCGCAGGAGGACCAAGGCGAGCTGTTCGCCGACCCGAAGTCGCCCCCCGACGCTGCGGCGTGGGCCGCCATCCTCAGACGCATCGACCTGCGCCTACGGCGCGGACGCACCACCCGCTCAGCGATCGCGCTTCGCCTTGCGGCGGTGGCGCGTGCGGTTGGGCTCGACCAGGCGGAAGCGGAGATCCTGGGGCTTGCCGCGCGCTACCGGCTGCACCGTCCGATCGAGAGGCTGTGGGACATGGTCTCGGACGCGATGGGCGGAGCCATGCGGCTGTCTACCGATGCGGGGATGTTCGCGCTGCTGACGGGGCTTCCAGAGACGGTGATCGAGCAGAG
>CALFVI010000073.1 GCA_937928775.1 uncultured Elioraea sp.
AACGAAAAACAGCGCCCAGATCAAATCCGGTACAGTGCGGAAGAGCGAGGTCAGACCGCGCGCGGCAATCTCCACCAAAGGGTGCGGCGACAATCCTCGCGCCGCCAGCACGCCGAACGGAAGGGAAAGGAGAATTCCCAACGCGGTGCCGGCGACGGCCATCTGAAACGTCTCTAGAAAAGCCCACAGCACTGGTTCCAGACGGTCCGTGCTGGGCGGGAAGAGACCGGCAGCGAACCGTCCCATCTGCGGCAGCCCGGCGACGACGGTGCTTACCGAGAAGCCGACACCCCGCAGCGAGACGACGAGGAAGCCGAGGGCGAGGACGGTCACCACGAAGGTGAGCGGGTTCGGCCGATCGAACCGCGGAGGGCGGTCAAGGCGGGCAGGGGGCGGAGACATCCGTCAGGCGAAGATTGGCGCGAGTTCGCAATCAAGACCATCGGTTGTGGGGCGGTCGAGAGCGATCCGCCCGTCGCGCAGCCCGACGATGCGCTGCGCGTAAGTCAACGCGTGGCGCATGTTGTGCGTGGTGAAGACGAGTGTCAGACCCTCTTGCCGGGCCAGGGAGGTGAACAGGTCCATCACCTCCTCTCCGGCAGCGGGGTCGAGACTGGCTACCGGTTCGTCCGCAAGGAGCATCTCGGGCCTCTGCATCAGGGCGCGGGCGATGGCGACGCGCTGGCTTTGCCCGCACGAGAGTGTGTCGGCGCGCTGGCGTGCCAGATGTGCCAGCCCGACCCGTTCCAGGCAGGCCATGGCCTCGTCGCGCAATGCTGCTGGGCTGAGCGAGCGGTGCAGGGCGCCGAACGGGCTTCGTCCGAGGGCGCCGTGCAGAACATTCGCGAGCGCTGAGAGCCGTGGCACTAGATTGTGGCGCTGGAACACGAAGCCGACGCGATTGCGCACTCGGCGCAGCTCGCGTTGTCGAACGCGGCTCAGCCGCACGCCGAACAGGACCACCTCTCCCGCATCCGGTTTGACAAGATGCAGCAGGCAGCGCATCAGCGTCGACTTGCCGGCCCCGTTCGCCCCGATGAGGGCGACGGTCTCGCCGCGACGCACGGAGAGGTCGATCCCGCGCAGCACGGGCGGCCCATCGCCGAATTGCTTCTCAAGCCCCTCCACCACGATGTCTTTGGCAGAAGAGGGCGTCTTCGCCAGCGCATCTTCGACGACGGCGCCACCGCCGTGCGGCACGCCCTCACTCCCCAGGGAATTGGCTGAACTGGGGCTGGCCGATGGTGCGATACATCGCCCGCACATAGTTGAAATCCGTGTCGTTCACATCCGGAAGGAACCGCATGCCTGTCTACTTGCGATTGCCGGGATCGGCGAGGATGGCCTTGATCAGTGTTTCGGAGTGTTCGACGAAGGCACGTCGCATACGCTAGACGGTTGCTGCCGGCACATGCGTACCGGCGATGAGGACATCGTCTGGCAGGTCGCGCCCGCGCGCGATGACGCGATAGTTCACGTCGGGCTGGCGTTCGCGCAGCCGAACCACGTCGAGATGGTTCAGGCCGGCAGCGGCGACGTCGCCGCGCCGGAGGCTCTCGATGAGCACCGAGGTCGAGAGGTGCACGGGCTGGATGTCGCGTCGCGGATCGAGCCCAAAGTCGGCGAACACCTGCATTGGTGCCAGATGTCGGTTGGTCGAACCGACGCTGCCGAAGCCGACGCGCTGGCCGTGCAAATCCTGCAGCGACTGGAAGGGGCGGTCAGCGCGCACGAGGATCGAGGCGAAATAGTCGGGACACGAAAAGATCACGACGGGCACGGCATTGGTGCGCGCCCTGAAGACGACGTATTCGGCCGGCCCGGTGAGAACGAAATCGACCCGCCGCGCGTTCATCGCCTCAACCGCAGCGGTGCGGCTGTTGACCGGAAAGAACCGCAAACTCAGACCGGTGAGGCGCTCGATCTCGTTCTTGAACGGGTCCACTCACGCTGCAGCTCCTCGAGGCCTGCAACGTCGGTGACAGCAAAATGGATGGCCTCGTTCGCGGCCCTCGCCGGCACGTGCAGCAACGACAGCGCGAGGATCGCGCCGACAACGAACGCACGACGCAGAGCAAGCGTAGCTATGGAACTCTCCCCGGACCTGATCGCTCCCGACCTACGCCGCACGTCGTGAAAACACGGTGACGGTGCGGTGAAACATCGATGACACGCGGGGCGTCGCCGTCTCTGCGCTGGAGCAGTGTCAGCCGGAGGCGTTGGTGATGACAGGTCGTGAAGCCTCAAGGAAGGCCTGCAGACCCTCCTCGATCACGGCGCGGTCGAGGTCGCGCACGATGAAGACGAGGCGCGACCGCCGCGGCTCTCCCTCCGGCCAGGCGGGCAGCGCCGCCGGAGGATGGAACAGGTGCTGCACGCCGTGGATGGCGATCGGGCGGTCGTGGCCGACGAGGTCGAGCACCCCCTTGATACGCAGGAGCGACTGCCCGCGCACCGTCGCCAGCATCTGAAGCCAGGCGGCGAGCCCCTGCCAGGGGAGGGGTTGGTCGAAGGTGAGGCAGAAGGCGCGGATCCGGTCGTCGTGGCGGTTCGGGTCGTGGCGATGGTGGTGGTGGTCGTGGTGGTGGCGGTGGTGGCTGTCGTCGCTGCCGTGCCCGTCTGCGCGGCCGGACGCGTGCGCCGCATAGGCCTCGGCGCGCAGCCAGCCGGCAACGTCGGGTGCCTTGCGGGACGGATCGAACAGGCCAGCATGGAGAATCAAGGCCGGGTCAAGCACGCCGTGCCGGGCTTTCAGGATCGGCGCGCCAGGATTGAGCGCAGCGAGGCGGGCGGAGAGCCGCGCCACCACCTCATCCGATGCGAGATCTGTCTTGCTTAGCACCAGCCGATCCGCCACCGCGGCCTGCTTCACCGCCTCGGGCTGGGCGTCCAGAGTGGCCCAGCCATGCACGGCATCGACCACAGTGACGATGCCGTCGAGGCGGTAGGCCGCAAGTACCGAAGGCTCCGCCATCAGCGTGTGCAGGATCGGGGCTGGGTCGGCAAGGCCAGTCGTTTCGATGATCACCCGCTCGAAGCCGAGTTCACCTGCAGAACGCCGGGCTGCCAGGCGGCCCAGGGCGGAGACGAGATCGCCGCGCACCGTGCAGCAGAGGCAGCCAGAGGCGAGCAGGACGAGATCATCGGTAACGTGCTCAACGAGCAGGTGATCGAGCCCGACTTCGCCGAATTCATTGAGCAGCACCGCGGAGCGCGCGCCCTCGGGCCGGCTGAGCAGGGCGCGCAGCAGCGTCGTCTTGCCGGCACCGAGGAAACCGGTCAGCACGGTGACGGGAACGCTCTCCATCAGTGCGCTGCCCTGTAGAGGTCAGCGGGGTCGATCATCGGTTGCGAGATCTCACCCAGCTGATCATTGCGGATGGCGTGGAAGAAGCAGGACCGCCGCCCAGTGTGGCAGGCGGGCCCCGTCTGCGCCACAAGAAGCAGCACGGCATCGCCATCACAGTCGAGCCGGAGGTCGACGAGCCGCTGCACCTGGCCGGAGGTCTCGCCCTTGCGCCAAAGCCTTGACCGCGAGCGCGACCAGTAACAGACACGTCCCGTCGCCAGCGTCTCCGCCACTGCCTCGCGGGTCATCCAGGCCAGCATCAGCACCTCTCCGGTCGCATGATCTTGCGCGATCGCCGGCACGAGACCGTGCGCATCGAAGCGGATTGCGGCGATCAGCGCCTCGCGGGCGGTCGCACTTGGCGGGATGTAGTCGGGCAGCAACGATGATCCTCCTCGCTCGTCAATGTTATAATATAACGCGTCAAGGCTCAGCAGTGGTAGGGCGACAGTGAGCGAGACCGGCTTGACGTTTTCCCCGGAAATCGAACTCCGGCTCGACGAAGCGGCACGGCTTTGTGCGGAGCGGGGAGTGACACTGACACCGCTGCGACGCGAGGTGTTGGGGCTTGTCCTCTCCTCGGAACAGCCCATCGGCGCATACGCCCTTCTCGACCGTCTGCGGCGCAGGCGGCGAGGCGCGGCACCCCCGACGGTCTATCGCGTGCTCGACTTCCTGCGCGCGCTCGGCTTCGTACACAAGGTCGAGCGGCTGAACGCGTTCGTCGGCTGTCCCAGCGCTTCGAACTATGTTGGGCACGACCAGGGCCACGCGGTTCAATTCTTGATCTGCACCCGCTGCGGGCGGGTGACAGAGACGGAAGACGACGCGATTGCCGCCGCGATCGCGGACGCTGCGGAACGGCACGGATTCCGGCAGATGCGGGCGACGGTGGAAATCGAAGGGATCTGTCGCGCCTGCGTTGGGTAAGGGGATCGGCTTCAGTCGCGGTGGGCACGAAGCGCCGCCAGCCCACGTTCGAGGTCGGCGACCAGGTCGTCAACATCCTCAAGCCCGATGTGCAACCGCACCGCCGGCCCGCCCAAGTCTTCGCTCGTGACTGTGCGCGTGATGAAGCCCGTGGTTGGCAGGGCGAGGCTCTCATAGCCGCCCCAGGAGGCACCGATGCCGAAGAGCTCGAGCGCCTCGACGAAGGCGTGGCTCGCAGCGACCGAGAACTCAGGGCGGAAGACGACGCCGAACAGCGAACAGGCGCCGGTGAAGTCGCGTCGCCAAAGCTCGTGCCCGGGCGCCCCCGGCAGGGCGGGGTGCAAAACGCGGAGAACCTCTGGCCGCGCGGCCAGCCAGCGTGCCACGGCAAGCCCGCTCTCCTCTTGGGCGGCGAGCCGGACCGCAAGGGTGCGCGCGCCGCGCAGCGCAAGCCAGCAATCGTCCGGCGAGGCGTACTGGCCGAGCTGCAGCGCGGCCGAACGCACGCGCTTCCAGTCTTCCTCGCAGGCTACGGTGATCGCGCCAAGCAGCACGTCGGAGTGGCCGACAACATACTTGGTGAGGGCCTGAATTGAGACGTCGACGCCGTGACGGAAAGGCTGGAAGTGATACAGGCCCCAGGTATTGTCCATCATCACCGTCAGCCCTCGCGCGTGGGCGGCACGCGACAGAGCTGGCACGTCCTGCACCTCGAAAGTGTGGCTGCCCGGGCTTTCGAGGTACAGCACGCGCGTGTTCGGGCGGATCAGCGCCGCCAGACCTGTTTCGTCAATGCAAGGGTCGTAATAGGTGGTCTCCACCCCCATGCGGGCGAGGAAGTGATTGGCGAAGCCGCGCGTTGGGCCATAGACGCTGTCCGGCAGCAGCAGATGGTCGCCCGACTTGAGATAGGCCAGCAGAGCGGTGGTGACAGCGGCAAGCCCCGAGGAGACGATCTGGCAGCGCGTGCCTCCCTCGATGTCCGCCACCACGTCTTCCAGCGCGTGGTGGTTGGGCCCGCCGAGAACGCCATAGACCAGTGCCTGGTCATACCGTCTCTTGCCTGCTTCGGCCCGGTCCGCGCAGGTCGGGTAGAGCACGGTCGAGCCCCGCATCACGGGAAGGTTGACGAAGCCGTGCGCCTTCGTGCCTTGCCTGCCGAGATGGGACAGGCGAGTGCGCAGGCCGAGGCGTCGATGCGACGCGCGAGGGTCGTCAGGCACGATCGTTCTCCTCAACCGATCTCGACCGGTGTGTCGTCGCGTCCTCCCCACTCTGTCCACGACCCGTCATAGACCGCGACATCGGGCAGACCGACAAGATGTGCCGCGAAGGCAATGGCGCAGGCGGTGACGCCAGAGCCGCACATGGCGATCGCCTGACGCGTGCCGTCGAGCCCTGCTTCAGCGAGGCGGGCGCGGAGCGCCGCAGCAGGGAGGAAACGGAACGTCTCGTCGAGCAGCTCACGATGCGGCAGGCTGCGTGCGCCGGGCACGTGGCCGACGCGGATGCCGGGCCGTGGTTCGGGCGCCTCGCCGCGGAAGCGCGCAGCCGGGCGGGCATCGACGAGCACGATACTGCCGTCCGCGAGGCCACGCTGCACCTGCACGAAATCGGCAACGAGACCGCGGCGAAACGCGGGCTGAAAGCAGGCAGGCCGAGGGGGCGGAACCTCGCCGGCCTCGAGCGGGAGGGCTGCACCGCGCCAAGCGGGCAGGCCGCCGTCCAGCACTGACACGCGGTCATGGCCGAAGACCCGCATCATCCACCATCCGCGGGCGGCGGAGCTCATGCCCTTCTGGTCGTAGAAGACGACATGCGTGTCGTTGCCGATGCCGAAAGCGCCGATCATGCGGGCGAAATCCTCGGGCGGCGGCACCATGTGCGGCAGATGGGAGGAGCGATCGGCGATCTCGTCGATGTCGAGGAACAGGGCTCCTGGGATGTGCGCCTCGCGCCAGGCGGCGCGGTCGTCGCGGCTCTCGTTGGGCAGCGACTTGGTGATGTCGATCACCACGAGGTCGTTTGCGCCGAGCCTCGCTGCGAGCGTGCCGACATCGATGAGCACCTCGGGGTGCACGAAGCCGCGCGCCGTCATTCTTCCAGCACCAGGGCGATGCGTCGATTCTGCCGACCCTTGTTCTCCACCTTGGCGATGGCAATGCGGCCGATCTCGGCGGTTGAGCGGACATGGGTGCCACCGCAGGGCTGCAGATCGATGGGCGGGTCGCCCGCCCCGATGCGAATGAGGCGCACGCGCCCCGAACCGCGCGGCGGCTTCACCGACAGCGTGCGCACGAGATGCGGGTTCGCATCGAGCGCCTCCTCTGTGATCCAGCTTTCACTCACCGGATGGTTCTCGGCGATCAGCTGCGCGAGCCCTTCGTTCAGCGCCTCGCGGTTGGGGGCAGCAGGGAGGTCGAAGTCCAGCCTGCCCTTGCCGTCGCCGATCGCGCCACCCGTCACCGACGCACCGGGGATGAGGGCGCAAAGCAGATGGAGGGCGGTGTGCATGCGCATCAGGCGGTACCGACGCGGCCAGTCGATCGCCGCCACCACCACCTCGCCCGGTTGCAGCGAAGTCGATCCATCAACGAGACGATGCAGCACCGCACCGTTCTCGCCCTTCAGCGTGTCAAGCACAACAGCCGCGGACCCGTCGGCGCGGCGAAGCACACCCGTATCGCCGGGTTGGCCGCCGCCAGCGGCGTAGAACACCGTGCGGTCGAGCACGACACCCGCAGGTGTCACGGCAACAACGCGCGCAGTGGCTTCAGCGAGATAGGCGTCGCTGCGGAACAGGAGGTCGGTCATCCTGCGACCTTTTCGCGCAAGCGTCGAATGCGCAGAGCCTGCAGTGCGATCACCGTGGTGGCGTTGACGATGCGCCCCGCATCCAGCCAGGCGAAGGCGTCGTCTTCCGTGACGGCCAACACGCGAATGTGCTCATGCTCGTGCGCCATGCCGGTCAGGCGCAAGGTGCCGTCGGCGGGTGGTGCCGGAATGTCGGTCTCGGCGAGGAAGATGGCGATGGTCTCGTCGGCGATGCCGGGGGTGAGGATAAACCGCCCCACTGGCTCGAGTGCGCCGACGACCAGCCCAGTCTCCTCCAGCGTCTCCCGGCGCGCAGCGGCCTGTTCGTCCTCCTCGCCGTCGACCAGGCCGGCAGCGGCTTCGATCAGCACGGGATCGATCCCGGCAGCAAGAGCCGGCAGACGGAACTGTTCGATCAGCACCACCCGCTGCGTCCGCGGGTCGTGCGGCAGTACCGCGACGGCGCGGCCACGCCGCACCACCTCCCAGGTGGCGGGGCCCACACGACGGCCATCGAAGCCCGTCACACTGTAGCGCACGCGTTGCACCGCTGCCCGTCCTCGCCAGACTGTTTCGACGGCTTCGATGGTGACGGCGGGGTGCGGCGGAAACGAGAGGTCTGCCATGCAGTGTCGGACCGTAGCGGCATCCGGCTGGCGCGGCCAGAGGGTACGCCTCTGCAAGGCTGACCGGTGAAGGGCGAGAGCGTGCGGCGGGCGACTGGCGAGGCCGAGACGGCAGGGGAGGGCGAGACGCGGCGACGCCGCGGCCGCGCCATCGCCTCCGTCATCGGCGCCTCGGCGACCTTCGCTGTCGCCGCGGCGATGGTGAAATCGGTCGCCGAACGGATCCCGACCATCGAGATCGTCTTTTTCCGCTCGATCATCGCTCTCGTAGCCCTCTGGCCAATGATGGCGCGCCAGGGAGGGGTGCGCACTCTCGCCACGCGCCGACCCTTCTGGCACGTCGTGCGCGTCGCCTCGGGCGTGGTCGGCATGGTCACCGCCTTTTACGGTTACGCCGTATTGCCGATCGCCACCGTCACCGCGCTCGGCTTCACCATGCCGCTCTTTCTCACCGCGCTTTCCATTCCGCTGTTGCGCGAGAAGGTCGGAATCCGGCGCTGGAGCGCGGTCATCGTCGGTTTCGGGGGCGTGCTGTTGATCCTGCGCCCCGGGGGAGGCGAAATCGCGCTGATCCCGGCGCTCATCGTCGTCTTCGGCGCCTTCTGCTGGGCGCTGGCGATGGCGGCGATCCGCCGCATGGGCGAGTTGGGCGAGAGCAACGTCACCATCATCGCCTGGTTCTCGGTCGGTGGCGCTGTGGTGGCGGGGCTCGCGATGATCCCGGTCTGGGTCACGCCGGATTGGCGCGAGTTCATCCTGCTCCTGCTGATCGGGCTGATCAGCACGGGGGCGCAGCTCATGATGACGGAGGCCTATCGCCGCGCAGAGGCCTCCATCGTCGCCCCGTTCGAGTATGTCGGAATCCTCTGGACCGGTCTGCTCGGCTTCGTCATCTGGGGCGAGAGGCCCTCGCTCTGGACGCTCGCCGGAGTTGCCGTCCTCGTCGCGTCAGGCCTCTACATCCTGCACCGCGAGGTTGTGCGGCGTCGGGCGCGGTGAGTGGTGATCAGCGTCCGCGCAGGGAGAGAATATAGGCGATCAGATCGTTCGCTTCCTGATGGGTGATCTGCAGGTCGGGCATCTGGCCGTGCGGTTTTTGCAGGAACACGCGCAGCGAGAGGGCGGAGGTGGTAGGGCGATCGGCGATCGACTGGAACGGTTCCGCGCCGTCACCCACAGGGCCCGCCGGTCGAGACGACACAAGATGGCAGGAGGCGCACCACCGCTCTGCAAGCTGGCGGCCCACGACGGGATCGCCCGACAGGGTTTGTGCGGTGGCGAGCCCGGGGGCGAGTGCGAAACAAAGCCGGACGAGGAAACGCATGGTCAAAGGCGCCTCTCGTGTGCGACAGCAGGTGGATCATAGCCCGAACCGCCCGAGCCCGGCGATCGCGCTGGTGAAGAGGCCAAGCCCGAGATTTAGCATGATCAGGAGCCGGATCCGGCCGAGCGCATGGGCCGCCTCCGCGGGCCGGCCCCCGGCGAGGGCGGCGCGGAAGCTCTGATACGGCCCGCTCCACAGCACAACGAACACCGCGCCCATGACGAGACCGGTGAGGTTCATCAGGTGCACCGTCCAGTGCGCGCCGGCGAAGCCGCCGTGGAATACGAACAGCATGGCCCAGCCGGAGACGAGCGTGATCGGCATCGCGTGCCAGACGATTAGGAAGAAACGGCGGAACACTTCGCGATGCACGGCGAGCCGTTGCGGTGGCTCAAGCACGATGAGCGAGGGGCGAAGAACGAGGATGGTAAACGCCATGCCGCCCACCCAGACGATGGCGCCGAGCAGATGGAGGACGAAGAGCAGAGCATGCATCATGGCGTCCCCAACCAGTCCGCCAGCTCGGCGATTAGGGCGCGCACCTCTTCGGCGGCCACACTTTTCGGCGCACTCTCCGTGACGCCGAGGCCCCTCTGCATGGCGGCAGCGTAGGCGCTGCGGTTGCCAAGCGAGGCGGCAAGAGTCGGCACCCCTGAGCGCGTTAGTTCCGCCCGCGTTTCGTCGAGGAGCCGCCCTCGAGCCGGAGCACGGTTGAGGACGACTCGGACCGAGCATCGCTCGGCCTCAGCCATGGCAAGCGTCGGCCCAGTTGCCCAGAGGTCGAGCGGGCTCGGCTGGACCGGAACGAGCACGAGGTCGGCGGCGCGCACGGCGAGTCTCGCTTCCGTCTCGGCATGCGGCGGACTGTCGATGAAAACGAGGTCGTGACCCCGCGACAGGCGCGAGATCTCGGTTCCGACCCGCCAGCCCGCGCAGTCCGTCACGGTGAGCCCCGCCGCTGCCGCCTGTAGCGTCGCCTTGCGGGCGGCCTGCCAGCGCACGAGGCTCGCTTGCGGGTCGACATCGAGGGCGGCGACCCGGCGTGTCGCTGCCAGGGCAGCGGCGAGCTGCGCGACGAGGGTCGTTTTGCCCGCCCCGCCCTTCTGCTGCGCCACCGTGACGACGATCGCCATGGGCGCAAGGGTTAGCGCGGCGACTCGCTGCCCTCCAAGCGCTGAGCCACGTCAGAAGCGCGAGGGACTGAAGGGTGTCGGATCGATCGGGGCGGGCGTGCTTGCGATCAGGCTCGCGACCAGGAGCGCCGAGCCGCAGGCGAGGGTCCAGCCGAGCGGGCCGTGCCCGGTATTCAGCCACAGTGCGGGAATGGGTGTGGCACCGATGAGCGGCCGGCCGTCCGGCGTCATCGGCCTCAGCCCTGTCCAGTACTCCGCGCGCGCAAAGTCGCCGCCATCGGGGAAGAGGCTGCGCAGGCGTTCCAGCGTGGCAGCGGCACGTCTGGGCGAGGGGGTCGGGTCGAAGCCCCCGAGTTCGAGCGTGCCCGCGATGCGCAGACGCTGGCCGAAGCGTGCGATGTAGACCTTGTGCGCTTCGTCGATCACCGCGTGGCGCGGGGCACCGTTGCGGCCGGCGATCGGCACGGTGACGGAATAGCCCTTGCCGGGGTAGATTGGCAGGCTCAGTCCCAGTGGTTGGACAAGCCGAGCCGACCACGGACCGGCGGCGAGCAGGACGGCGTCCGCGGCCACGCGCTCTCCACCCTCGAGCGCAACACCGCACGCGCGCCCCTTCTCCACGAGTACCTCGGCCACGCGGGTGCGGAAGCGGAAGAGGACGCCGCGCTCAGCCGCCGCGGCAGCGAGGCCAAGAGTGAAGGCGCGGCAGTCTGCGGTCTCGGCATCGGCGGAGAACAGCGCTCCGGCATAGCGATGGGCGGCGGAGGCGAGGGCGGGTTCGCGCGCGACCAAAGCGGCGCGATCGAGCACCTCGGCCGCTACGCCCTGCGCGGCGAGGCGATCGCGTTTCTTCTCCGCTGTCTCGAGATCGCGCGGATCACGGTAGAGCGTGAGCACGCCCTCGCGATTGACGTCATCGGCGATGGCGAGTTCCTCGCGCAGACGGGTGGTTTCGTTCCACGAAAGCTGCGCGAGGGTGGCGATCGCGCGCGCATTCTGCTCGTAGGCTGAGGCGGTGCAGTTGGCGAGGAATTTGAGGCCCCAGCGCCAAAGCGGCGGATCCCAGCGCAGGCGGAGAAGCAAGGGCGCATCCTCTCTCCCGAGCCAGCGCAGGATTTTGCCCGGCACGTCGGGCGCGGCCCAAGGGCCACTCGCAACCGCCAGGTGCCCGGCGTTGGCGAAGGAGGTTTCGAGGGCTGGACCCTCTCGAGCTTCGAGGACGATGACGTCCGCACCTGCTTGTCGGAGCGCCCAGGCTGCCGCCACGCCGACCACGCCGGCGCCAATGACCACGATGCGCATGTGGTAAACCCTGCTCGCTCACCGTGCCCCGGTGTGCGGTTCGCAGGCGATGGCGCGCGGGGGGCCTGTGATGGCCTTCCGGCAAAGAGAGTGCTGCAGCGCGGGCGAGGTGTTCAGCCGCTGCGTGGCGGGCGTCGTTGTGGGGGGCGTGGGCATGCGGTGCCTGCTCGTGGTCGTCTGCCTCGATGTTTTGACCCCATGAAGATCGGGTCTGCTGAAGAACTTTCCATACAGCGTGGATTACGCCAAACAACCTCGGTTTTGAC
>CALFVI010000074.1 GCA_937928775.1 uncultured Elioraea sp.
GCTCCGCTCGCTCGACCGGAGGCAGAACGCCGTCGGCATTCTCGCCCAGTTCCGTCCGCCACGGCCGCCAGCGCTCCATCCCGTAAAGCGTGCCAACGAGCAGCGCAGCGAAACCGAGTGCGAGCGGCCAGAACGGCAGGCCGAGCAGGCCATGCAGGGTGAGCTTGCCAGGCGAACCGGTGAGCAAGATCGGGCGCAGGGTCGGCTCGAGGTAGGCGAAAGTGAGCGCCCCAGAGAGCCCGCCCAGCAGGGTGACGATGGCGTCGCGGTAGCCGACCCCGACTTGGGCCAAAATGGTGCCCGGGCACGCGCCAGCCAGCGTGATGCCGACCCCGGCGAGGAAGCCGCCAAGGAGCTGCGCACCATACAGGGTCGCCTTCGGATCAAGCTTGGGAATGATGCCCGTCAGCTGCCCTAGCGCGAGCACGACCAGACCCGAGGCGACGGCGGCGAGGAAGATGCGCAACATCAGGAAATTGCGCATCTGCATCTGGCCGACGATCACGCCGGGCTCAAACACGCGACTCTTCTCGAGCAGGACGCCGAAGGCGATACCCATCACGAGGCCAAGGCCGATGGCGGCGATGATGCTCATGGTCGTCTCTCCTCAAGCTCTGCCCGCTCAACGCACAGGCTTAAGCAGCATCGCGGTGGCGATGCCGCCGGCGAACATTGCGGCCACGGCGATGAAGCCGGAGACGGCCAGCTGGGCGATGCCCGAGATCCCGTGTCCGGACGTGCAACCGTCTGCCAAGCGGGCGCCGAACAGCAGGATGAAGCCGCCGAGGAAGGCCAACGCGAAGCGTGTCGCCGGGCTCTTCGTCCCGAGCGCGCGCGCCCAAACTGGAGAGGGAGCGGAGCGGCGGGTGCCAGAGAGTGTGGCGGAGAGGAAGGCGCCGACAGCGATGCCGCCAACGAGGGCGACCTGCCACCAGTTCTTCGCCCCGTCGAGATACTTGCCAGCATAGGAGAGCGCCCGGATCCCCGGATCGACCCATTCCGCAAGCGAGGCCGAAACGGTGACGTAGGAGGACGAGGCGCCGAGTGCTGTGCCGAGGAAGATGAACGCCGGCACCTGGAGAAGCCCGATCAGCGCGCCGGCGAGGTATGGCGACCAGGCTTTGTCCGTCAACCTGACCATGTGGTTTTCCCTCCTTGCCCCTTGCGTCGAAGGACTGACACGAGGCACCCTCTTTCACGAGGCACCCTCTTTGCGTGAAGCATATATTCCTTCAAACCTTCGAAGGCAAGAAGTTTCAAGCGTCGGACACGGGCCGGGAAACCTGAGGAAGGACCACCATGGACGTCTCGATGCTGGATGCCGCGGCACTCGACGAACGGGCCGAAGCCGCTGCTGAACTGCTGAAGTCGCTCGCCAATCCGGTGCGGCTGAAGATCCTCTGCGCGCTCGTCGACGGCGAACGCTCGGTCGGCGCGCTCGCCGAGGCGATCGGCGTGCGCGAGACGGTGGTCAGCCAGCACCTGATGCGCCTGCGCGCCGAAGGCCTCGTGCGCAACCGGCGTGAGCGGACGACGGTGTACTACGCGCTGAACGACGGCCCGGCGCTCGGCATCATGCGCGTACTGTACGAGTCGTTCTGCCCTCGCCCCGCCGCCGCGGCCGCGGAGTAGTCGCCCCCTTTCAGAGCGGGCGGCGGATCGCCTGCTGCAGTTCCCCGATGACGCCGCGGCGGAACGCAAGCACGCAGCCGACGAAGATCACGCCCTGGATCACCGTCACCCACGCCCCGAACTGCGCAAGTTCCGCCTGCAAGGTGACGATGATGAGCGCTCCCACGACGGGTCCGAACATGGTGCCGATGCCACCGAGGAGCGTCATCAGCACCGCCTCGCCGCTCATCGGCCAGTTCACGTCGGTCAGAGTGGCAATCTGGAACACGATCGCCTTCGTGCCACCGGCGATGCCGGCGATGGCCGCCGACAGCACGAAGGCCAGGAGCTTGTAGTCGTCGCTACGGTAGCCGAGCGAAATCGCGCGCGCTTCATTGTCGCGGATCGCCTTCAGAACCTGGCCGAAGGGGCTGTGCACAATGCGATAGAGGAAAAGGAAGCCGGCGAGGAAGAGCCCGGCCACCACCCAATAGAGGGTGAAATCGGGGGCGAGGTCGAGCACGCCGAGCAACGCGCCCCGCGGCACCGCCTGGATGCCATCCTCGCCCCCCGTGAACGGCGCTTGCACGCAGAAGAAATACACCATCTGCGCGAGCGCAAGCGTGATCATTGCGAAATAGATGCCCTGCCGGCGGATGGCGAGATAGCCGAAGGCCGTGCCGAGTATGGTGGCGGTCAGCCCGCCTGTGAGAATGGCGAGTTCGGGCGTAAAGCCCCAGATCTTCGCCGCATGCGCGGACAGATACGACCCCATGCCGAAATAGGCGGCATGGCCGAAACTGAGCAGCCCCGCATAACCGAGCAGCAAGTTGAAGGCGCAGGCGTAGAGTGCGAAGCACAGCACCTTCATCACATAGACGGGAAAGAGAATGAAAGGTGCTGCCGCGATGAAAGCGACCAGCAGCGCAAGGGCGATGGCCTGAGAGCGCGGCATCGGCGTCAGGCCCGACCGAACAGCCCCGTGGGGCGAACGAGCAGCACAATCGCCATGATCACGAACACCACGGTCGCTGAGGCCTCCGGATAGTAGACGCGGGTGAAGCCCTCGATCACGCCGAGGATGTAGCCGGTGACGATGGAGCCGAGGATCGAACCCATGCCCCCGATGACCACCACGGCGAAGACAATAATGATGAAGTTCGCCCCCATCGCTGGGTTTACGCTATAGACAGGCGCGGCGAGCACGCCGGCAAAGGCGGCGAGCGCCACGCCAGCGCCATAGGTCGCGGTCATCATCAGCGGCACGTTGATGCCGAAAGCCTGCACGAGCTGCGGCCGCTCCACCGCAGCGCGCAGATAGGAACCAAGCTTCGTCTTCTCGATCGCGTACCAGGTGCCGAAGCAGACGACGAGCGAGACGATGACGATCCAGAACCGGTAGGCCGGCATCAGCATGTAGCCGAGATCAACAGGGGGAATGCGGAACGCCTCAGGGACCTGGTAGGGAAGCCCCGAAGAGCCGAAGGCGTTGCGCATCGTGCCTTCGATGATGAGCGCAAGGCCGAAGGTGAGCAGAAGCCCATAGAGGTGGTCGAGCTTGTAGAGGCGCGCGATCATCGTCCGCTCGATCACGACGCCGAGAAGACCGACGATGAGGGGGGCAAGAACGAGCGCGCCCCAGTACCCGATGCCGGCCCAGTTCAAAAGCATCCAGGCAACGAAAGCGCCCAGCATGAACTGCGCGCCGTGCGCGAAGTTCACCACGTTCAGCATGCCGAAGATGACGGCGAGCCCGAGCGAGAGGATGGCATAGAAGGCGCCGTTGACGAGCCCGAGCGTACCTTGCTGCAGGAACGGTTCGAGTTCGTACCAGAGTTCGCTCATGCGCGGCGCAGTGGCTGACGGAGGAAGGGACGGGGGGGAAGCGGCGGCGGAGGCGAGGCAGGCCGCCTCCGCCTCGGCCGGTCAGGTGCGGACGAGAGGACAGCCACCCTCGTTGAGGGGCCGGAATGCCTGATCGGCGGGAATGGTCTGCAGCAGCTTATAGTAGTCCCAGGGTCCCCGGGACTCCTGCGGCGACTTCACCTCGAATAGATAAGCAGGGTGGATCTTTCGCCCATCCTGGCGGATCGTTCCCTTGCCGAAGCAGATGTCGTCGGTCGGCATCGCCTTCATCCGCTCCACCACAGCGGCACCCGAAGCCTTCGCCGCCTGAACACCCATCGCCTCGACCGCCTTCAGGTAGTGCAGCACGGCGGAGTAGCAGCCGGCGTGGACCATCGAGGGCCGCACGTCGTTCGGCATCCGCCCCAGCCGGCGGGTGAACTCGCGCGTATTATCGTTCAGGTCCCAATAGAAGGTCGCGGTCAGCACAAGGCCCTGCGCGGTCTGCAGGCCGAGTGCGTGCACGTCGGAGATGAACACGAGCAGCCCGGCCAGTTTCTGCCCGCGCCGGGTGATGCCGAACTCAGCGGCCTGCTTGATCGAGTTGATCGTGTCGCCGCCCGCATTGGCAAGCCCGATCACCTGTGCCCGGCTCCTCTGCGCCTGGACGAGGAAGGAGGAGAAGTCGGTCGTGCCGGGGAACGGCGTGCGCACGCCACCCAGCACCTCGCCGCCTGCGGCGCGGACGAAGTTCGACACGTCGCGTTCGAGGGCATGGCCGAAGGCATAGTCGGCGGTGATGAAGAACCAGGTTCGCCCGCCGGCCGCCACTGTCGCTCCACCCGTGCCGCGGGCGAGCATCCAGGTGTCGTAGGTCCAGTGGATGGTGTTAGGCGAACAGGCGGAGCCGGTGAGATCCGAGGTCGCTGCCCCCGAAACAAGCAGGACCTTGTTCCGCTCGCGGCAGAGCGTGTTCACGGCGAGCGCGACCGAGGAGGTCGGCACATCGACGATGACGTCGAACCCGTCGCGGTCGAGCCACTGGCGAACGATGGTGGAACCGACATCTGGCTTGTTCTGGTGGTCGGCTTCCGCCACCTCGACGTTGACGCCGCGCGTGGTGATGCCGCTCTCCTGCACGGCGAGCCGAACCGCCTGGGTTGATCCGGGCCCCGACAGATCGCGATAGAGGCCCGATTGGTCGTTCAGCACGCCGATCCGGATGGTGTTGGCGGCCTGCGCGCGGGCGTGGCGCAGCGGCGTGACCAGCGGCAGGGCGCCTGCGGCGGCGGTGCCTGTCAGAAGCGTGCGGCGTGTGATGCTCATCTCTTGGACTCCCTCTCCTAGTGCGACCGCGTCAGACGCCCAGGTAGGCGTGCAGGCGGTCCATATTCGCCTCCAGACGGCCGGCCGGAATCATGTCCACGATCCGCCCGTCCTCCATCACATAGTGCCGATCGGCGAGCTTTTGCGCGAATCGGAAATTCTGTTCGACGAGGAGCACCGTCAGCCCGGCCTCCTTCAGTGCGCGGATGGTGCGTCCGATCTGCTGGATGATCACCGGCGCGAGCCCCTCTGTCGGCTCATCGAGCAGCAGCAGTTTCGCGCCTGTGCGCATGATGCGCGCGATCGCCAGCATCTGCTGTTCTCCGCCCGACAGCTTCGTCCCCTGGCTGCCCAGCCTCTCCTTCAGGTTGGGAAACAGGGCGTAGATGCGATCGAGCGTGACACCCCCCGGTCCGATCACGGGGGGCAGGAAAAGGTTCTCCTTCACGGTCAGCGAGGCGAATATCCCGCGCTCCTCCGGGCACCAGGCGATGCCGAGACGCGCGATGCGGTTGGGGGGAAGCGTGATTGTCTCGGTCCCCTGGAAGCGGACCGAGCCCTTGCGGCTCTCGAGCACCCCCATGATCGCCTTGATGGTCGTGCTCTTGCCAGCGCCGTTGCGACCGAGCAGCGTGACCACTTCGCCCTCGGCCACCTCGAGGTCGACACCGTGCAGCACGTGGCTCTCACCGTACCAGGCTTCCAGGCCGCTCACCTGAAGCATGGCGCCCTCAACCCTCCTCGGTGCCGAGATAGGCCGTCTTCACCTCGGGGTTGGCGCTGATCGCGGCGTAATCGCCCTCCGCCAGTACCTGGCCGCGGGTGAGAACGGTGATGGTGTCGGAAAGGCCTGCCACCACTTTCAGGTTGTGCTCGACGAGCAGGATAGTGCGGCCCGCGCGCACGCGGCGGATCAACGCCACCACGCGGTCAACGTCCTCGTGCGTCATGCCGGCGGTTGGTTCGTCGAGCAGCATCAGTTTCGGTTCGAGCGCAAGGGTGGTGGCGATCTCGAGGGCGCGCTTGCGGCCGTATGGCAGCAGTCCTGCCGGCACGTTCTCGTAGCCGTCGAGGCCGACATCGGCAAGCAGCGCACGGGCGCGGTCTTCGTAGCGCGACAGCAACGATTCCGACCGCCAGAAGTCGTAGGATCCGCCGCGGGCGCGCTGCAAGGCGACACGGACATTCTCCAGCACCGTGAGATGGGGAAAGACGGCTGAGATCTGGAAGCTTCGCACAATGCCGAGCCTCGCCACCTCTGCCGGTTTCAGCGCGGTGATGTCCCGCCCCTCGTAGCGGATGACGCCCCGTGTCGGCTGCAGGAACTTGGTCAGCAGGTTGAAGCAGGTGGTCTTGCCCGCGCCGTTTGGTCCAATGATCGCGTGCACGGTGCCGCGCCGGACGGTGAGTGCGACATCCTTCACCGCCACGAAACCGTGGAACTCTTTCGTCAGCCCTTCCGTTTCCAGAACGAAATCTCCACTCAAGCGCTTCCTCCCTTCCTCTGCACGGTGCCAGGGCGGCAGCAGCGCTGCAAGCGGGCAAGCCGCGCCGGCGTGCCAACAGCACTCAGTCGGTCGCCGCCCCGGACAGGATCGGCGCCGCCTCTCCAGACATCCCGTCTGGGAAGGCGCTAATTGTCGCCTTCAGATGGTAGCCCTCCTCCCTCAACCGGTCACGCTAAACCCGTGCGAGGTCGGCGGGAAGGCCCGTCGGCGTGTCAGGCCAGCCCGGCTCGTCGTTGTTGATTGCCCGCCCCTTGTCGTCGATTGGGAAGCGCATCAAGTGAACGGGGAGCGCGCCCGCCGCCACGGCAGAGCGGATTGGTGCACGGATCCGCTCGCTGCGATCCTGGTCGAAGGTGGCTCCTGCAACGCCTCGATTTCCGCCTTGCGCGCGGCGGCGGCAGCCGCGGCCTCAGCCAGCGCGTTGCGCGCGCATTCCGCCTTGCGCACAGCGACGTCCGCGGCGCTCGGCCGCGGACTGGATCAGTTGGGCAGTTCGCTCCGTTATCGCGGCAGTCCTTTTCGGTTGCCGTCCGCCGAACCGATAGCACGATCTAGGCAGCGTGACCAACGCTCCCCTTGTCGGCCGGGCGAATCACCGCGTGCTGAGACGACACCTGTTAACCGTTCTTTCATTGCAGCCAGGGAACGCTGGCTGGGTCGCTTCAGGAGGAGGCCCCGGCCATGCGGCGCATACTTCCAGCCCTGCTGCTGCTCTTTACCTCGGCCTGCGCATCCTTGCCTGGACGCGAGGCCGCGAACACACCGGCGGAGGATGTAGCACGCAGGTCCTACGCCGCCGTGGTCATCGGCGCCCCGCCGCTCTTCGGCGGTTTAGGCTCCTCTGTCGCGATCGATCACCGGCACGTCCTCACCAACGCGCACGTGCTGCGTTTCGCTGGCTTGACGGTAGACGACGTGACGCTGGTGCGCGACGACGGCGCGCGCGCCCCTGCCCGCCTCGTTGCGCGCAGCCCGGTGATGGACCTCGCGGTGTTGCGCATGCCGGAGGGTTTCCTCATGCCGGCCTCGTTTTCGCCGCGCTCGCTCAACCGCCATGAACCGGTCTGGGCTGCCGGGACCACCGCGGTCGGTCCTGGCGTCGCCGTCGGCAAGGTGATGGCGCCGCACGCCAGCCTCGCCCCGTTCGGCGAAGGGTTCACCGCCCGAATTGGTGCCCTCATGGGGTACTCAGGCGGACCCGTGGTCGGGCGGGACGGCGCGGTGGTCGGGCTCACAACAGCGCTCGTCAGCCCGGGGGCGGCGCCGGTCTTTGCGGCGCTGACGGGCACCGACCTGCAGGGCCTGCTCGCCAAGGATGGTCGGGAGGTGTTCGTGTTGGGCATCGGTCCAGCCCTGGCCGAGGCGCAGCGCCTGATCGCTGAGGCTGATCAGGGCGCATCTTTGCCCTGAGCGCGGGGCAGCGCGGGCAATCCGGCAGTCGCGGCAGACCGTCAAGCCGCCCGGCGCTCCACCCTCCGGCACCCCAGGACGCGACCCTCTCTGCCACGGGCACCTCCCGGCGGCCGCGAGTGATGTCCTGACGCTGCGCCGACGTCCGACTGCAGGCTCCGTACCGTCGGCTCCCGCTTCCGACAGGGCACCGGCAGCGCGCCAACGGTGTGCGGCCAAAAGGGGGGTTGGCGGGCTGGGCGGCATGGACACATCTTGGGGCGACACCATCGCATTGCCAGCGGGAGAGCAAGCATGAAGTTCGGCCTCAGCCAGTCCATGCGGCGGGTGGAAGACCCTCGGCTGCTGCGTGGCGCCGGCCTCTATGCCGATGATCTCGCCCTGCCGGGGCAAGCGTTCGGCGTGGTCGTGCGTAGCCCACACGCGCATGCGCGGGTCCGTGGCATCGACACCTCGGCCGCGAAGGCCGTCCCCGGCGTGCTCGCCGTCTTCACCGGCGCCGATCTCGCCGCCGCCGGTCTCGGCCCCGTCCCTTGCGCCATCCCGCTGACGAACCGCGACGGCACACCGCGGGCGGAAACACCGCGCCCGGCGCTGGCTGTCGATCGCGTCCGTCATGTTGGCGACCCTGTCGCCTTCGTCGTCGCCGAAACGCCGAAGGCTGCCAAGGACGGGGCTGAGGCGGTGCTGGTCGACTACGAACCCTTGCCCGCCGTCACCGATCTCGCCGCCGCGCATGATCCGGCCGCGCCGTGCGTCTGGGAGACCGTTCCAGGCAATCTCTGCTTCGACTGGGAGACCGGAGACCGCGCGGAGACTGAACGACTGTTCGCCGAAGCCGCCCACGTCACCCGGCTGACGGTGATCAACAACCGGGTCGTCGTCGCCTCGCTGGAGGCACGGGTCGCGATCGGGGAGTACGATGCGAAGACGGAACGCTTCACCCTTTATGCCAACACGCAAGGAGCATGGCTGGTGAAGCGGCTGCTCGCCGAGGAGGTGTTCCACCTACCGCAGGACCGGTTCCGCGTCGTCACCAACGATGTCGGCGGCGGTTTCGGCATGAAGCTGTTTGTCTATCCGGAGCATGTTATGGTCCTGTTCGCCGCCCGCGCTCTGGGTCGGCCCGTCAAGTGGACCTCGGAGCGCACGGAAGCCTTCCTTTCCGATACGCACGGGCGCGACAACATCACGCAGGGCGAGCTCGCCCTCGACCAAAATGGCCGCTTCCTTGCGCTGCGCACCCGCACGCTCGCCAACATGGGTGCCTATCTTTCAACCTTCGGCCCGTTCATCCCAACGGGGGCGGGAACGAAAGTACTCGCCTCGGTGTACGGTTTCCGCGCCGTCCATGCCCAGGTGCTCGGCATCCTGACCAACACGACGCCCGTCGATGCGTACCGCGGCGCGGGTCGGCCGGAAGCGAACTACCTGGTCGAGCGGCTAATCGATCAGGCGGCGCGCGAGATGGGCATCGATCGCGTTGAGCTTCGCAGGCGGAACATGGTGCCTCCCACCGCCATGCCGTGGCGCACCCCAATCGGCGTGACGTACGACAGTGGCAATTTCGCCACTGTGCTGGACGCTGCGCTGGCCAAGGCGGACTGGGACGGGTTCCCACAGCGGCGGCAGGAGGCGGCGCGTCGGGGCAAGAGGCGCGGAATTGGTCTCGCCTACTATCTCGAAGCCACGGGCGGAGCGCCGTCAGAGCGCGCCGAGATCCGCTTCAACGACGATGGCACGGTGGATGTGCTGGTCGGTACCCAATCCACCGGCCAGGGCCACGAGACAGCCTACGTTATGCTCACCGCGCACGAGCTCGGCATTCCGCCCGAGAAAATCCGCATCGTGCAGGGCGATTCGGACTTAATCCCAACGGGTGGCGGCACGGGTGGGGCGCGCAGCCTCTATTCCGAGGGCCAGGCCATCCTCGCCACAACAGCGAAGGTGATCGAAAAGGGCAGGCAGGCTGCGGCGGAGGCGCTCGAGGTGGCTCCCTCGGACATCGCATTCGATAAGGGAGTATTTTCCGTCGTCGGCACCGACCGAAGGATCGGCATCCTCGACCTCGCCGCCAGGCAGCGCGCACGCGCCAACGCGGGGCTGCCGGCCATTCCACTCGACTCAGCGGAAGTGGCTGAGATCAAAGCACACACCTTCCCCAACGGGTGCCACGTGGCGGAGGTGGAGATCGACCCAGCGACGGGAGAGATTGATATCGTGCGCTATACGGTGTGCGACGATATGGGGCACGTGCTTAACCCGCTGATCGTGCGCGGCCAGGTGCATGGAGGAGTGGCGCAGGGCATCGGCCAGGCGATACTCGAGCGTACTGTCTACGACCCGGACAGCGGGCAGCTCGTCTCGGCGTCGTTCATGGACTACGGCATTCCGCGCGCCGATGATCTGCCAGACATCGAGGTGGATCTGATCGAGATCCCTTGCGCCACAAACCCCTTGGGCGTGAAGGGGGCGGGCGAGGCAGGCGCGGTCGGCAGCCCGCCAGCGGTGATCAACGCCGTGGTCGATGCGCTTGCCGAGAACGGGGTGACGCACATCGACATGCCGGCGACACCGGAGCGGGTCTGGCGCGCAATCAAAGAGGCCAAGGCAGCCTGAGAAAGGATGCTGCCGCGCCAGCGCCACCATCCCGCGCCGGTGCGGGCTTAACCCGCACGCCCGTCAGGCGGCGTTTCACCCGAGCTTGGCCGCCGGTGCTTTTGGCCTAAGCCCCAACATGTGGGCAATCGCGTACACTACGTCGGCCCGGTTCAGCGTGTAGAAGTGAAATTCGTCGACACCCGCCGCCTGCAGCCGCCGCACCTGCTCTGCCGCAACCACGACAGCGACGAGCTTGCGCGTCTCGGCATCCTCCTCCAACCCCTCGTACAGTCTCGACAGCCAGCGAGGCACAGACGCGCCGCACATGGCGCTGAACCGCACCACTTGGGCGAAGTTCGTGACCGGCAGAATCCCTGGCACGATCGGCACCGTAATGCCGGCAGCCAGGCAGCGGTCGAGGAAGCGGAAGAAGAGGTCTGTGTCGAAGAAGTACTGGGTGATCGCTCGCGCCGCACCTGCGTCGATCTTGCGCTTGAGATTGTCGAGATCCGCCTCGGGGCTCGCGGCCTGCGGGTGGGTTTCCGGGTAGGCGGCCACCGAGATCTCGAACGGAGCGATCCGCTTGAGGCCCGCGACCAGGTCGGCGGCGAAGGCGTAGCCATCCGGGTGCGGGACGTAGGCCTTCTCCCCGGCCGGAGGATCGCCGCGCAGCGCCACGATGTGCCGCACACCCGCCTCCCAGTAGCTGCGCGCTATCTCATCGATCTCAGTCCGGGTTGCTCCGACACAGGTGAGATGGGCGGCCGGAACGAGGCTCGTCTCGGCGAGAATGCGCGTGACGGTGGCATGCGTGCGCTGACGGGTGGAGCCGCCCGCGCCGTAGGTGACGGAGACGAAGCGCGGGCCCAAGGGCTCGAGACGGCGGATGGCAGCCCAGAGTTGGGCCTCGAGGTCGGCGGTCTTCGGCGGAAAGAATTCGAAGCTGAGTTTCGGCACGGGCAAGCTGGGGTCGCCGAGCACGAGTCCGGCGGCCCGGGGCCCGGCGGTCCAGCGCGCCAATACGGGTGTGGGATCGAATGGTCGCATCGCCCTCTCTCCTTCAGGGTGCCAAGGCGAACGCCCGCTGGTCGTCCGCGCCGTCGCCGGCCAGTTCTCTGCTCAACGGTTCGGCAGCCACCACCCCCCTCACCGGGAGGCCGGACGCGCAATCGGCGGCACCGCGTCGGTCATGCCGGCGAGCACCTCAGCGACATGGCGGACCTTCACGTCATGGCCGAGCCGAGCAAGCCGCCCCGCCAGGTTGAACAGGCAACCGAGGTCTCCGGCGAGCAGCGTATCAGCCCCGGTCGCACGGATGTTCTCCACCTTTTCAGAGACCATGCGCAACGAAATGCCCGGATATTTGACGCAGAACGTGCCGCCAAACCCGCAGCACAGCTCGGCCTCTGCCATCTCGCGCAGGGCGAGCCCGCAGACAGACGACAAAAGCTGCCGCGGCTGCCCCTTCACGCCCATCTCGCGCAATCCCGAACACCCATCATGGTAGGTGACGGTGCCGTCGTAGCGGGCCGCCACCGCTGTCATTCCCATCACATCGACCAGAAACGAGACGAGCTCATGCGTCCGCGACGCGAGCCGCTCAGCACGGGCACGCCAAGCCGGCTCGTCGGCGAAGACCTCCGGATAGTGGCGCGCGATCATGCCCCCGCAGGAGCCGGATGGGACGACCACATGATCGAACGGCTCGAACTCGCTGATCACCCATCGTGCGAGCTCCTTCGTGGTCTGCCGGTCGCCCGAGTTGTAGGCGGGCTGGCCGCAGCAGGTCTGCGGCAGCGGCACCTCAACCCGGCAGCCGGCCTGTTCCAGCAGCCTGATTGCGGCGAAGCCCACCGTGGGCCGGAAGAGATCGACAAGACAGGTAATGAACAGCCCAACTGTCGGCCCGCCCTGCGCCATGGTCTTTACCGCCTCTCGCTGCCACTGCGGCCGGCCGGCAACAGCAGCCACCACGACCCCCGCTCGTTCATCCGCCCTGCCGGTTCCGCCGCTGCCTCACCCCAGCCCCAGAACAGGTCGCCACGCACCGGCCCCCGAATTGCGGCGCCCGTGTCCTGGGCCAGCACGAGGCGACGAAGCGGCGGCCCCTGCCCCGGCTGGCGGCTCGAGAGCCAAAGCGGGATGCCCATGGGAATGTGCTGCGGGTCAACCGCGATCGATCGGCCCGGAGTCAGCGGCACACCGAACGAACCGAGCGGCCCCTCGTTCGGGTTCAGGCCGCGCACTTCCCTGAAGAACACATAAGATGGATTGCGCTGCATCACTTCGCGTGCCTGCAGCGGGTTGGCGCGCAGCCAGGCCTTAATCGACTGCATGCTGACCTGGTCGAGCGTCATCGCGCCACGCTCGACCAGCACCCGGCCGATCGGAACATAGGGATGGCCATTGTGGCCGGCGAAGCCGACGCGCATCAGCCCGCCATCGTCGAGCCGCACTCGTCCCGCTCCCTGGATGTGCAGGAAGAACGCCTCGATCGGATCATCGAGCCAGACAAGTTCGAGCCGCCTGCCGTCGAGCGCACCCTGTTCGATCTCAGCCCGCGTCGGATAGGGCACCAATCGTCCCTCGACCAGTCGGCCCGCCGTCCGCCTCCCGGCGAGATCGGGCGCAAACTCGCCGAGATCGACCGCAATGAGGTCGGGCGGGCGGCGCAGAAGCGGCACCTGGGAGGGGCGGCGTCGCGTGCGGCTGCCGGTCAGTTCCGGCTCGAAATAGCCAGTGAAGGTGCCGAACGGGTCAGGCGGCTGTGGCGTCACGTTCTGCGCCAGCCAGGGGCGAAAGTTGCGCTCGAAGAAGGCGCGCGCGGCGGCATGATCACCCGCAGGAAGCTGCTCGGACTCGGCACAGAGCGGCAGCCAGTCGGCAACGCGACCTGCCCGGGCAGCGGCCTCCTCGTCGCCGCCGAGGGGGCGATCCGGCGGCACTGTCCGCAGCCGCGCGCAAGTTTCAGCGAAGGCCGGGAGTGCCTCCGCGTGCCGATCCTCGGCCCAACCGGGCAGGTCGAGAAAGCTCGCCGGACGGAGGCCGAGCCGCGCAGGTGGCGGTTCGGGCATCGGCACCGGCACCGCGACGCAGGCGCCAACGACAAGAGGGATGGCGATGGAGATCAGGCCTCGGCCACGCCGCAGGCGACGTAGAAGCCCGCAGCCCCATTCCGACCCCTCGGCCCAATCGGCCAAGCGCAAACCCGTCACTCGGAGCGGGTGCCGACCAGATGCCATACCGGGTCGGGTGACGTGAGATCGCGTGCGAAAGACCAGATGTCGACGAGTTCCGTCACCGCCTCGCTGCCGGCCACGATCGACCCGTCCGCAGCGTAGGTCGCGCTGACCTGGTCGGAGACGAAGCGCACGCCGATGGTGGCCAGCGTGCCTCGGAGATCGGCTTCCAGGATCGACATCTCGCGGATGGCAACGATCTCCGTTCGCTGCCGCTCGCCCGCCTGTTCGCGGGCGGTGATCGCGGCCTCGAAACCGGCGTAGACGTCGGGCGCGAGCAGGCCGCGCAGCGTGTCGCGATCGCCGCGTGCGAACGCGTCGACGATCATCCGAAACGCGCCCTCGGCGCCCCGTAGGAAGGCAGCGGGGTCGAAAGAGGGATCGACGGCACGAATGCGGGCAAGCGTGCGACCGACAGGTGTGTCCGGGCCAGGCACGCCGCCCGCGGGCAGGCCGGACAGGGCAGGCGGGACCAGAGCCTCTTCAGCCCGCGTGTCGATGGTCCGGGCGGCGGCCTCGCCTGTCCCGGTGGGCTCGATGGGCTGCGGTGGGCGCTCGAACCCCGTCCGCCGCCCCAGAATGGAGCGCAGCCTTAGCACGAGGAAGGCGGCCACCATTCCAAACAGGATGAGGTCGATGGGAAAGCCGCCGGTCATTGGTCTCTGCCGTCCCGCATGGCTCCCACATAGGGGAGGGGTCGAGCGGGCACAAGCGCGCAAACTGTGCAGGCTGCCGCTTGCTCCGACCGCCCCGCGGCGGCTAAGGCCCCGGCATGATCCTGCTGCGCCACGGCCAATCGGCCTTCAATGCCGCGTTTACCGCCAACCGGGTCGATCCCGGCATCCCTGACCCGGGCTTGACCGAACTCGGCCGCGCGCAAGCACAAGCTGCCGCCGAGGCGCTGAAGGGAGCGAGGCTCGCGCGGATCATCGTCAGCCCCTACACACGGGCGCTGGAAACTGCAGCGATCGTCGCCGCCGCGCTTGATCTGCCGGTGGTGGTCAATCCGCTCGTGCGCGAACGCTGCGCCTTCTCCTGCGACATCGGGACCCCGGCCTCCGTGCTCGCCCGCCGTTGGCCCGATCTCGACTTCACTCATCTCGAAGAGATCTGGTGGCCTGCGCTCGAGGAGAGCGAGGCCGAGATCGAGGCGCGCGCCGCGCTCTTCCGCGCCGAGATGGCCGCACTCCCCGACTGGTCGGACACGCTTGTCGTCTCGCACTGGGGGTTCATCCTGGCTCTGACCGGAGAGAGGACGACGAACGGGCAATGGCTGCGCTACGACCCGACCCGACCAGGCCCCGCCCGCGTGCCGTGGCTCATCGGCTGATCGGAGCCGTCAGCCGCTGGCATAGGTGACGGACACTTCACCGACCCTCGCGATCCGTCCCTCAAGCCGATCGCCAGGCCGCACCGTGCCGACACCGGCCGGCGTGCCGGTCATGATCAGGTCGCCCGGCGCTAGCTCGACAAGGCGGGAGAGATGGGAAATCGTTTCGGCAACCGACCAGATCTGTTGAGCAAGATCGCCCGCCTGGCGGATTTCGCCATTCACCGCCAGCACCATCGCCCCCCGCTCCGGGTGGCCGATGCGGCTTGCCGGCGCGATCGCCGACATCGGCGCCGAACGGTCGAAGCCCTTGCCCATCTCCCAGGGCCGAGCCAAGCGCTTGGCCTCGGCCTGGCGGTCCCGCCGCGTCATGTCGAGCCCCACCGCATAGCCAAAGACATGCTCGAGGGCCGAGCCAGGCTCGATCGCAACACCCCCCCGCCCGATCGCGACCACGAGCTCGATCTCGTGCTGGAGATCCTCCGTCGCCATCGGGAAGGGGATGGTCGAGCCCGAGGCGACGATCGCGTCCGCCGGTTTGGCGAAGAAGAAAGGCGGCTCGCGGTCTGGATCGTGCCCCATTTCGCGCGCATGGTCGGCGTAGTTCCGGCCCACGCACCAGATCCGGCGGACGGGAAACAGCAGGTCGGTCCCGAACACCGGCAAGGCAGGCTGTGGCGGCGGGTCGAAGAGATAAGCCAAGGTGAGGTCTCCCCAAGGTCGCTGGCGTCAGAGGGGTGGGCCAGCGCGATGCGGCCGTCAATCGTCTCCCGCTTGCCGCGTTGCGGGACGCCGTGCTAGCGCGCTCCGTGCAAAGACAAGGACCGACCCTGATGACCGAGACGGGAGGCAATGGAGCGGCCGCAGCACCAGGGGTGCAGGGTGCGCCGGGGCTTGCCATCAACATCCAATACGTGAAGGACCTCTCCTTCGAGGTGCCGGGCGGGCCGCAGATTTTCACCCAGCTGAAGGCGCAGCCTGAAGTCTCGATCCATCTCGACGTCAATGCCCGCCAGATCGCCCAGCAGTCCTTCGAGGTGGTGCTCTCCATCCGGGCCGAGGCACGCAACCAGGGCCAGACCGCCTTCATCGCCGAACTCGACTATGCTGGCGTGTTCACGCTCAACAACATCCCGCCGGAACTGGTTGAGCCGGTGCTGCTGGCCGAGGCTCCGCGCCTCCTCTTCCCCTTCGCCCGCAACATCATCGCGGATGTAACTCGCGAGGGCGGCTTTCCGCCTGTGATGCTGCAGCCGATCGACTTCCTCGCGCTGTGGCAGTCGCGCCGGAGCCAGGCCCAGGCCGGGTCGGCGCCGCCCGCGGCGGCGAACGCCTGAGTGGGGCGTGAGCCCCCCGCCCCGCGGCGCCCAGTCGGCGCGACATTCCCAGGGCGGAGGCACCGACGGGAGGAGGAGGCCGGGCGCACGGCGTAGCCTGGCCGTAGTCCGGGGAGGCGACCTCGGCGCCGGCTCGTTCATCCCCACGGCTCTCTCCTGTTCGCCTGGTCTGAAGGCGACGCGGATTTCGACCATTCTGCTGCAGGCAGCGGGGAACCGGTCGGGCCGTAGCGCGCATGGCAGCCTCCCTTCCGCCATGCACCGATGCAGACGGTCCTCTAACCGCTGCCGCGACGCACGGCCAAAGCCGCGAGTGCAGCAATCCCGCCCGCCGCACCGAGCAGAATCCCGCGGTAGCCGACGAGCGGGAGAAGAAGGCCGGCCAGTCCCGCCCCGATCGCCTGGCCAACGAACAGCGAGAAGGCGAAGGCGGCCATGCCCGTCGAGCGTGCTTCCGGCATCAGCTCCGACCCTCTCGCCTGCAATACGCCATGGAAGGAAACGAGGGACAGTCCGCCGAGGAAGCTCAGCACCGCAACGACGGGAACGGCGGGCATCAACGCGATTCCACCGAGCCAGACCACCATGCCCACGCCACCGAGGACGAGCAGGCCGCGCTCGCCGAAGCGGCAGACGAACTGGCCGGCGGAAAGCGTGTAGACCAGCGCGCCGAGCCCGGCGGCGCCAAGCAGGAAACCGGCCAGCGAGTACGACAGCCGGTACCCCTCGACCAGGAAAGCGCCGATGAAGGGCGGGGCGGCGAAGGCGAGTGCCCCTTCGATCCCGACCATGAGTAGCAGGCGCCGGGCCGAGGGCTGGCCGAGCAGGGCGCGATAGCGCGCGAGCGCGCCGATCCCTCCCGCCGCACTGGGGCGGCCCATGCGACCTGCCGCGCGGATGAGCGGAATCGCGGCGGCAAGCGCCGTCGCGCCAAGGCCGCCAAACACCGCCCGCCAGCCGACGAAATCCCCGACCGCGCCCGACCCGGGTGCGGTCACCAGGTTCGACAGCACGATCCCAGTCATGAAGCGGCCCAAGATGGCCTGGCGTGTCTCGTAGCTGGTGGAGTCGCCGATGAGTGCAATTGCCGCCGGGATCAGACCGCCGGCGAAACAGCCTGCCAGCCCGCGCAACCCGATCATCACCGGCAGGGTGGGAGCGAAGGCAGACGCAACCGTCGCCGCGCCATACAGCGCCATGCAGATCGCAATCAGCCTGAGCTTGCCGATCCGGTCCCCGATCGGGCCGAGCACCGGCTGGGCGAGCCCATAGACCAGGGTGAAGGCGGCGACGACCGGAGAAGCGGCGGCCACGGAGACAGCAAAATCCTGCCCGATCAACGCGAGCAGGGGGTCGGCCACCCGCATGCCTGCCCCCGAGAGGAACCCGGTGAGGATGAGGATCGGCAGCGGAAGAGGCCGCAAGGCCGAGGACGAGGACACGAGCCTAAACATCGCGCGGGGCAGGCGGGGGTGCAAATCTGCCGACGCGCGATCGTGACCGGCGACCGAGCAGCGGCAAACGGTCGCGAAGTGTCACCGAACTGTCGTTGATTGTGCCGCTGGTGCGGGTATCGGTGCACTGCCCCGCCAACGCCAGGACCCGCCATGCGTCGCATCTTCTCCCTCACCCTCGCCATCACGCTTGCCGCAGCACCGGCTCTCGCCGAGATCCGCATCACGGTGCTTCACCCCGCGGTGCCGCAGAGCCTCGGCACCTTCACCTTCGAGGGCGGCAAGACGCTCGCCTTGAGCATCGGCATCGGCAGTGCGGCATTCCGTGGCAAGAACGATCCGGCCAACGTCGTGTGGACGGTGTCGGATCGCGGCCCGAACATCGCTTGTTCGGATGCGCAGCGCGTCACCGGCCTTGCCCGCGAGGCGATCTGCGCCGAAGCACGCAGCGGCCGGATCTACCCTCTGCCGCACTACGCTCCTGCGATCTACCGTCTTGTCCTCGACGCCGAGCACGGTCTCTTCCACGTCACCGATGTGATCGCGCTGAAAACGCTGGACGGGCGGCCGATCAACGGATTGCTCAATCCACTCACCGTTGCCACCACCGAAATTCCGCTTGATGGGCGCGGGCGGAAGCTCCCCCAGAATGCCTCGGCCATTGACGCCGAGGGTCTCGTCCGTTTGTCGGACGGAACGTTCTGGATCGGGGAGGAGAACGGGCCCTCCATCGTCCATGTCGCTGCAGACGGGCGGATCCTGCTGCGCATCGTGCCCGAAGGCACCGGCAAGGACTTTGCGGGCGCAGGCTACCCGGTGCTTGAGCGTCTGCCCGCCATTCTCGCCAAGCGGCAAACCAACCGCGGCATCGAGAGCATGGCGGTGAGCCCCGACGAGCGGTTCCTCTACTTCATGCTGCAGAACCCGCTCGCCAACCCTGACGTCGCCGCCTACCAGCAGGCGAAGAATACGCGCGTGCTGAAGTTCGATCGCCAGACGCTGACCGTGGTCGGGCAGTTCGTATACCGCCTGGACGACCCGCAGACCTTCCGCAAGGATCCCTCGAACCGCCAGTCGGATCCGCGCATCTCAGAACTCACCGCCCTCGGCACCGACCGGCTGCTCGTGCTCGAACGCACCGAAGGCACGACCAAGCTCTACGAGATCGGTCTTTCGGGGGCGACCAACATCCTCGGGTCGAAGTGGGATGATCCGGCAACCCGGCCCACGCTCGAGCAGTCGAACGATCTCGCGGGCACGGGCATCATTGCTGTCTCGAAGCGTCTTGTGTTTGACTCGGCCGACCATGCCGAGGCTCCGGCCAAGATCGAGGGTGTGGCGCTGCTGCCGGGGGGCGCCCTGTTCCTGATCAACGATGACGATTTCGGCATCACCGGCGAACGCACGATTGGCCTGATCGTGCGCGGGCTCGATTTCAAGGTCGGAGACTGAAGAGCAGCGACGCCCGCCACGCCAGGTCTGCCGCGCCCTCCTTCAGGCAAGGCCAGTGTGGTTGGCGTGGCGGGTCTTTCGTTCGCGCCTGCTTTGCGTGCGCAGCTGGCCGCAAGCGGCGAGAATGTCGCGTCCGCGCGGCATGCGAATTGGGCTTGCATAGCCCGCATCCATCACGATGGCAGCGAAGCGTCGCACCGCCTCTGGCGTGGAGGTCTCGAAGCCCGACCCCGGCCAGGGGTTGAACGGGATCAGGTTCACCTTTGCCGGAATGCCGCGAATAAGGCGGACGAGTTCGCGCGCATCCGCCTCCGAGTCGTTCACCCCCTTCAGCATCACGTACTCGAAGGTGATTCGCCGCGCGTTCGAGGCACCTGGATAGCGGCGACAGGCGGCGAGGAGCTCTTCTAGCGGATACTTCCGGTTCAACGGCACCAGGCGGTTGCGCAGCTCGTTTGTCACCGCGTGCAGAGAGACCGCGAGGTTGACGCCCAGTTCGCGCCCGCATCGATCCATCATCGGCACGACTCCCGAGGTAGAGAGGGTGATGCGGCGGCGCGACAGCGCGATTCCTTCCGCGTCCATCACGATCATCAAGGCACGGGCGACGTTGTCGTAGTTGAACAACGGCTCGCCCATGCCCATCAGCACGATGTTGGAGAGAAGCCGCGGCGCCTCTCCCTTCGGCGATGGCCACTCCCCGTAGGCGTCGCGCGCGGCCATGAACTGGCCGACGATCTCGGCCGGACCGAGGTTGCGCACCCAAGGTTGGGTGCCAGTGTGGCAGAAACGGCAGGTCAGCGTGCAGCCAACCTGCGAGGAGAGGCAGACCGCACCGCGCGGCTCGTCCGGGTCGGGAATATAGACTGTTTCGACCTCGTTTCCATCGCGGAATCGGAACAACCATTTCCGCGTGCCGTCGCGCGAAAGCTGTTCCGCCTTGGCCTCGGGCCGCGAGATCACGCAGTTCTCCGCCAGCCAGGCGCGCATCGGCCTGGCGATGGTCGTCATCCGCTCGAAGTCGGTCTCACCCTGGTGGTAGATCCAGTGCCAGAGCTGCTTGGCCCGAAGTTTCGCCTCGCGCTCGTCAGCGCAGAGGGGGGTAAGCGCGCGCGCGAGCTGGTCGCGGGAGAGACCGATGAGGTCGAGCCGCCCATCCGGCAGCACGGGCGAAGGGGGGGCGAAGGGCGCGCGCTTCGCTTCGATGCGCGCATCCTGTTCCGCCGTGTCGACAGCGGGCGCAAAGGCCGTGGCCTCGCTCATCGGCAAGCGTCCGAGATCGCCTGGTAGGCGGCCGTGAAGCCGAGCAGACTGAAGGTATCGCTCACCGTGCCGCCGCGCGGGCCCGGGCCCTGAAGGCGAAGCGTGCGGCCGCGACGGAAGGCGGCCACCGCCGCCTCGCGGTCGCGCGCGAAGGCGGCGTCTCCCGCAGTGAAAAAGGCCAGATTGACGTTTCCCCCGCCCCACTCGACCACCCCGGCGGGCTCGGCGTTCTGCGGATAGGTATAGCCTGCGCGCACCGCAACCTGATCGCGCGACCCCGGGCGATGGGTCACCATCAGCACCACCTCGCCGCGGCCCTGCACTGCCGGAGAGGAAGTCGCGGCGCGGGTGAAGGCGTAGCAGACGCGGCGACCCTGTTCAGTGAAAGTCGCCGCCTCCCAATTCTGGAAACGGCCGATGGAGGTGGGCCCTGTAGCCTGGGCCGAAGGCTGCGCCGGGCGCTGCTGGGCAGCGGCCGGGCCGGCGAGGATCAGAGCGGCAAGGATGGCGAGGACAAAGCGCGTCATATTGCGCGATATACGGGGCGCGATGCTGCCCCTCAAGCAACGACGCCGCCCTGGGACTCATCGTCGTCGCCGGCGAGCAGCGGCGGCCTGCCGCGGCGAAAGCGCGGCCTGCCGTGGCGGTGCGGATCTGGCGCCTCTGGCGCAGCGGTGGGCGAGACGGGGCGCGGCGCGAACCGCCCCAACGCGACCAGTCGATCATACATCACGATTGCGCCGGCAACGGCCAGGTTGAGCGCAAAGCGGGTCGGGATCCGCACGACGACATCGCAGCGGGCAAGCATGGCAGGGCTCAGCGAACCGCGTTCCGGCCCGAACACGTAGGCCGCCTGAAGGGGGTGGTGGAAGGAAGGGAGCGGGATCGCATCTTCGGTGAGTTCCACCCCGACCAGGCGGCAAAGCCTGGGGAGAACAAGCGAAGGCGGGTTGGGCCAGTGATAGAAGGGGATGTGTCGGGTGGCGTCCGAGGTATCGGTGGCGCGGGTCGCCGCCACCCCGGGCGAGTCGCCGACTGCGAACAGAAAGGCGGCGCCAAAAGCGTGCGCCGTGCGCAGCAAGGCGCCAGCGTTGCCGGGCTTGCTCACCCCCTCCATGCCAATGGCGAACCAGCCGCGCGCCCGTTCCTCCATCCCCCTCTCCCGCCTTGCCCACACCATGGTCCACGCGTCCTACTGCGGCGAAGCCCGAGAGGGGAGTGTCAGGCGTGGGCGAGGTGACGTGGATTGTCGTCTTCGGGTTCCCGCTTCAGCCGGACGGACGGCCAACGCCGACGCTCGCCCGGCGCATCGCAGCCGCGGTGGTGGCCGGAAGACGCCACCCGAAGGCGCGTCTCCTCGTTTCGGGCGGGCCCTCTCGGCATGGCTTGGCTGAGGCAGAGGCGATGCGCGCCGCCCTGCTGCGGCGCGGGATCCCTCCCAGACGGATCGTGGCGGACGCTGTCGCGCGCGACACCCTGGACACGGTGCGCACCGCTGCACGGCTGATCCCGCGCGGAGCGTTGGTGCTCGCAGTGTCGAGCCGCTATCACCTGCCGCGCTGCGTGGTGTTGCTTCGGCTTGCAGGATTGGCAGCGCGCGGGCTCGGCGCGACGCCGTCGCGGCGGCAAGCGCTCGCCGGCCGCCTCTATTGGCCGCTCAGGGAGCCGGCCGCGTTCGCCTGGGATGCAGCCCTCGCCGCCTGGCTGAGGCTCGTCGGTAAGTTCGGATCGGGATGACCATTCCGTGCGCGAACTGAATGGAACGGAGGGTGAACAACGCCGCGTCGTCGCGGCGCCACAAATGTCGTACGAACAGTCGCTTCGTCCGAGTCGTGTGAACGAATCGTGATTGTTGCCGTTTCAAAAACGCCAACAAGATGCTGTGGTACGGAACACCACGTACCACAAGCCCGTTCATGCCATGTCCACCCGCCCAGCGTCCCGCGTCTCAGAAGTCGCTGCAGCGGCCCTTCCGCTCCCAATCCCCGTAGCGGGTGGGCTCGGGGCCCGAAGGTCCGCCGATCTCGCGCGGCCTGGGGGGGGGCCCGGCAAGCGCCCCACCTTCGGCGATGGGCTTCGACGTCGGCGGGACGGGAGGCGAGTTGCCGGCGGTCGGGGTCTTCTGTTCGCTCATGTCTGCCATTTGCGCTGCCTGTCGCCTCGCGCCAAGAGGCACCAGCCGCCATATAGAGCGGAGAGGAGACGATTCGGGATCACTTCATGTCCGGCTACGCCAAGACTGCCATCCTGCTCGCCGCACTGACCGCTCTGTTCATGGGTGTGGGTTTCGCTCTCGGCGGCGAACAGGGCATGCTGCTTGCGCTCCTGTTCGCCGGCGGGATGAACCTTTTCGCCTGGTGGAACAGCGACAGGATGGTGCTGCGCATGGCGGGCGCCCGCCCGATCGGGCCGCAGGACGCGCCGCGCCTGTACGCGCTCACGCAGGCGCTGGCGCAGCGAGCCGGCCTGCCGATGCCCGCCCTCTACGTGATCGACGAGGACCAGCCCAACGCCTTCGCCACCGGGCGCGACCCCACGAACGCCGCGGTCGCCGTCAACACGGGCTTGCTTCGCCATCTCACCGAGGAGGAGGTGGCGGGCGTGATCGCGCACGAACTCGCCCACATCAAGAACCGCGACACGCTGATCATGACCGTCACCGCGACGCTGGCCGGCGCGATCGGCATGCTCGCTCAGTTCGCCTTCCTCTTCCGCGGCGGCGACAACCGCAACAACCCCTTGGGCGCGATCGGGCTGATCTTGATGCTCATCCTCGCCCCGCTCGCGGCCATGCTGGTGCAGATGGCGATCAGCCGCTCGCGCGAATACGAGGCCGACCGGGTGGGGGCGGAGATCGCAGGCTCCCCGCGCGGCCTCGCCAACGCCCTCCTCCGCCTGCAGGAGCTCGCGCGGCGCATCGAGAACCGGCACGCGGAGGCAAACCCCGCACTCGCCCACCTCTTCATCGTCAATCCCCTCTCGGGGGCGCGGATGGACAACCTGTTCTCCACCCACCCGAACACGGAGAACCGGGTGCGCGCGCTATTGGAACTCGAGCGTCGCATGGGCGGGGGCGGTGGCGGTTGGTCCGCGCCCCGCAGCGCGCCCGCCGCTTCGCCGCCGCGCCGCGCCGGCGGCTCCGTGCCGAGTTCGGGATGGCGGTAAGCCCCCTGACCTCGTCCGCACCCGCGCCGAGGTGCGCGAGCGATTCGCCACCCGGCTCGGCGCCACAAGACTCATCGACAGCTTCGCGGCCATTCGCGCCTAGGTCTGTGTCGCCTCACTCGGCTGCGGCGAGCGTTCCTTCGCCTTCGATCAACGCACGCAGCATCCGCCGCATGATGATCCCCGGCTTGTCGGAGGGCATGTTCATCTCGCGCCCGGTCTGATCGAGCGGCACGTCGGGGTCGGTCGATTCCAGGATGTCGCGGTCCTCCGCCGTCACTTGACGGTCGAAGGCGATCACCTTCTCCGCCGGCGCCTCCGCCTCGGTGTCGTTGCGGTAAACCCATTGGCAGATCTGGCTGGTACGATCGTCGATCGGGGTGGCGGCGGTGACGATGGAATGAACGAGCCCGTTCGGGTAGCGGATGCGAAGCTTGCGCAGGAACGGCATCCACCAGCGCGCCGTCATCTGCCGCACCGTCCTCTCCTCCGCCATGTGCAGGAGTTCCTTCTGGATGGGCGGGTTGACCACCGGCACCTCGGAGCGGAAGACGAAGCCGTCCGCGAACTCCTCCACCTCCGACTTGGCGGGCTCCGGGTGCCCCATGTCACCGAACGAGGCACGATGGACGAAGGCGAAGTGCGCGTTGTCAAAGGAGTTCTCCATCACGCGCAGCCCCGACGTCGCCCAGGGCTCGTAGAATTCGTCGATGCGGCGGAAGCCCTCGGCCTCCTCCTCGAACTCTGGGATCGGGAACAGCGGTTCGGCGAGAGCTCCCCAGACATAGCCGTAGCGTTCGGCGCAGGGGAAGGAGGCGACGCGCATGTTGGTGCGCCCCTGCCTGTCGACTGGACGCTGCGGCACGCGCACCACCGTGCCAGCGTGGTCGAACTCCCAGCCGTGATAGCCGCAGGCGAGCACGCCGTTGGCGTAGAAGCCCTTGGAGAGCTTCGCCGTGCGGTGACAGCAGCGATCCTCGAGAAGGGAAGGACGGCCTTCACCGTCGCGCCAAACGACGAGGTCGCGCCCCAGAAGCCGGAAGGGCTTCGGACCGTCCGCGAGGTATGCAACAGGGATCAGCGGGTACCAGAAGCGGGCGAGGATTGGGGTCTCGGTCGGGCGCATCGTACGGTCTCCCTCCAGGCATGGGCCACGTTTCGTTAGCAAACGAGGTGTAGCAAACGCGGTGCCCGTCAGCGCGCGTAGAGGCCCAAGGAGACGAACTGCCCGCGCGAGAGATTGAACCCGTCGATCCGCGCCACCTCGCGCACGGAGAAGCCGAGCCGGTCGGCTTCGGCGCGGAAGGCGTCCTCGTTGCGATCGCGCACGAGCGCCAACCCCCTCGTGCGTTCGGCAAGGTGCCGCGCCGCCTCCTCGCCGCCGCGCAACAGCCGCACATCCGTGCCGACGAGGAAGACGAGCGAGGGTTCGTGGAAGCCGACAGCGGCGAAGGGGCGGTCGGAGGCCGGCGGCCGCCCCCCCGTTGCCGCCCAGTGGGCCTCCGCCGCCTCGGCGATGCGCGGCGAGAGCCAGATCCCGCGCGCCTCCGGGATCACCCCCTGTAGGATCGCACCGTACAGCACCACCGACCCGATGAGCGCCGACCCTACCGCCCGCCTCGTGTCGGGCGCGCGGATGCCCTGCCACAGGATCCAACCGGCCGCGGCGAGCGCGAACGCAAGCCCCCATGGCATCCCCCCCGCCACCACGGGCAGGGCGATCGCAAGCGCAGCAAGGGCGATGGGAACCAACAGCCATAGCCCGAGAGAAACCCGGGCGAGCCAGCGCGACGGCGGTTCGGGCGAACCATCGAGCAGCCAGCGCGCGGCGAGCAGAAGCACGGCCGGGAAGGTGACGGAGACGTAGTGCGGCAGCTTGGTCGGCAAGAGCTCAAAGACAAGCCAAGTGGGCAGGATCCAGGCAAGCAACGCCCGTGTTGCGGGCTCATCCCGCCCGGCCCAGACGGCGGGGATGGCGCGCAGCACGGCGAGCGAGCCAGGGAAGAGCGTGATCGCGGCAAGCAGGAGGTGATAGCCGGGCGGCCCGCCATGCTGTTCGTCGGCCCCCATCACCTTCTGGCCAAGATCGCCGCGGATCGCCTCGAGGAAGAAGGCGCCGTCGGTTGCGAGCCAGATCGCCACCCCCCAGGGCAGCACGACGGCGAAAGCCAGCGGCAGGCCCCAGGCGGCGCGCAGAACGCCGAGCCAGGACGACGGACGGCGGACGAGACGATCGGCCACCCACAACGCGAGGGCGGCGAGCCCCGCCACCATCGGCGCCACCGGCCCCTTGAGCAAGGTTCCCACCCCGAGGGCGAGCCAGAACCCTGCCGCCGCGCCGGCCCCGAAGCGTTCAGGCGCCACCACCGCCCGCCCGAACAGCCCCATCATCACCGTGATGCTGCCCAAGAGGGCGGCATCCGTCTTCGCGATGTGCATCTCGACCGTGACCACCAGGGCGGCGAGGAGAAGAACCGCGGCGACCAGCGCCGCCTCGCGGCCGATGAGAGCGCGGCCGAGCCAGAAGGTCGCGAGCGCCGCAAGCAGGCCCCCCAAGGCCGAAGGCACGCGGTAGGGCCAGATGTCGGTTCGGCCCGCCACCCCCATCGCCTCGGCGGCCGTCACGCTCGCCGCCTGCGCCCAGTGGATCCCGACCGGCTTCTTGTTGCGCGCGACGTCGCCGAAGCGGATGGCGACGAAATCCCCCGTCTCCAGCATCTGCTTCGTCGCCTGCGCGAAGCGGGACTCGTCGCGATCGGACGGCGGAATGGAGAAGAAGCCCGGAGCCACGAAGAGGGCCCACACGACAAGGATGACGAGGACCGGCCGCCGCGTGCCAGCGAGGCGAGCAAGGAGGTCCGGCGCGGCCGGGGGTGCTGAGGGCATGCCGGGCTTGGGCAGCCCGCTGTGCCGGAAGTCAAGTCCACCCTGCTTGACAGGGGCCAAGGCTGGAAATGGGCAAGGCTTGACAGGGGTCGAGGCGCGGCGAGGAAGGGCCAATGGCCCGCGCTGTTCCCGCCCTGCGTCCCGCCCCCTCTGGCACCGCGTCGCGTTCGGCCGCGATCTCGCTGCTCGAGACCGTGCTCGGCAAGAGGCGCACCCTCGAGGAGGCCCTCGAAACCCTTCCTCCCCTCCCTTCTCGCGATCGTGCCTTCACCCACCTGCTCGCCGCCACCGTGCTGCGTCGCCTCGGCACGCTTGATACTGTCATAGAGCCCTTCCTTCGCCGCCCGCCGCCCGGGGTCGTGCGGAACGCGCTTAGGGTCGGTGCGGCCCAGCTTCTCCTGCTCGGCACCGCCCCGCACGCTGCCGTTTCCGCCACCGTCGCCGCCGTGCAGGCGTTGCCGCAGGGAGCGGCCTTCGCCGGGCTTGTCAACGCGGTGCTGCGGCGGATTGCCGCCGAAGGCCCGGTCGCTCTCGCCGGGCTGGACACCCCGCGACTCGACACACCCGACTGGCTGTGGCGGGCCTGGCACGCTGCTTACGGGCCCGCCACGGCGCGGGCGATC
The DNA here is from genome assembly GCA_937928775.1 of uncultured Elioraea sp. Classification (GTDB taxonomy): domain Bacteria; phylum Pseudomonadota; class Alphaproteobacteria; order Acetobacterales; family Acetobacteraceae; genus Elioraea. The sequence continues at coordinate 27,051 of CALFVI010000074.1, forward strand.
GCAGAGGCCAATGCCCGTGAAGCACCCCTCGATCTGACTATCAAACCCGATCTCGATGCTGCCGCATGGGCAGAGAAGCTGGGGGGCGCCATCCTCGCCACTGGCTCGCTTCGCCTTGCGTCCGCCAGCGGCCCGGTGCCGTCCCTCCCCGGCTATGCCGAGGGAGCGTGGTGGGTGCAAGACGCCGCCGCCGCCCTGCCCGCCCGCCTCCTTCGGCCTTCTCCCGGCGAGCGCGTCGCTGACCTGTGCGCAGCCCCCGGCGGCAAAACGGCACAGCTCGCCGCCGCTGGCGCGCTCGTGACCGCTGTCGAGGCCTCTCCTGCGCGGGCGCAGCGGCTTGCCGAGAATTTGGCCCGCCTCCGGCTTGCCGCCGACATCGTCGTCGCCGACGCGCTCACCTGGACGCCGCGCGAAGCCTTTGATGCCGTGCTGCTGGATGCACCCTGCACGGCGACCGGCACCATCCGCCGCCACCCGGATATTCCGCACCTGAAACGCCCGCGCGACCTCCCCCCCCTGGTCGCCGCCCAGAAGGCCTTGCTCGCCGCCGCTGCCCGCCTGACACGCCCGGGCGGGCGGCTCGTCTACGCTGTCTGCAGCCTGCAGCCGGAGGAGGGCGAGGGCGTGGTCGCCGACGCCGCTTCCCTCGGCCTCGCGCCGGACCCCGTTCGGCCTGAGGAGGTGCCTGGCCTCGCTGCGGCGGTCACGCCTCGGGGGCATGTGCGCACCCTGCCCTGCCACTGGGCTGAGCAAGGAGGGCTTGATGGTTTTTTCATCGCGCGGTTCCGGCGCGTCTGAAAGGTCAGGGCGGCGGCACGGCGAGCGTGTCGGGCGGCAGGCTGCCCTCTCTTGCCACCTGCTTCGCAGCCCACGCCGCACCCCTCGCCAGCGCCTCTTCGATGTCGCCGGTCCGCAGCAACCCGTCGATGAGCCCAGCCGCAAAGACGTCGCCCGCTCCGGTCGTGTCGACGACTTTGACCGAGGGGGCGGCAACGCGATGCACCGTGCCATCCACCCCGAACGCTTCCGCCCCGTTCGCCCCGCGCGTCACCACCACCCACTCAAGCGACGCACCGCACAAGGTGCGGCCGAGGGTAAGCGGATCGTCGCGCTCGCGCCCCTCGAGGTCGTGTTCAGAGGCGATCAGCACCCGCGCAGCAAGCGGCGCACGCCCGTGGCGGGCGAGCACGCTGACGGTGAGTGCCCCCTTCGCCCAGTGTGCGGCAACGATCTTCGGCACGATCGGAGCGTGCAGCTTGGTCAGCACCGCCTCGTAGTCCCCTCCGAGCAGCCCCTGACCCTCGAGTTCGATCGCGCGATAGCCGCCGACTGCAATCAGCGTGCGGTCGCCTGAAGGGCCGATCAGCACCAGGACGCGCGTGGTTGGTCCTGGCTTTATCTCCAGCGCGGAGACGTCGATGCCGCGTGCAGTGAGCACATCGCGCAGCATCGCTCCGTGAGCGTCGTCGCCGACCACGCCCGCCACGGTAACGCGGTAGCCGGCCTGAGCGAGCGCCGCGGCAGCGATCGCCGCCCCGCCGCCCGGACGCAGGCCAAGGCTCGAACCGATCACCCCCTCGCCAGGTTGGAGCTCGCTTTCAAGCCGGATCGCCTCGTCGAGATTGACCCCACCGACGCAGAGGATGCGCGCGGGCCTCTCCCTAAATGACCGAGAGCGGACGCTTTCGCGTAGGCGGCGGAAAGGCCCTGTCGAGCGTGGCATAGTCCTCCTCGGTGAGCACGAGGGAGAGGGCGGCGGCGTTCTCGCGCACATGATCTGGTTCGACCGCCTTCGGGATCGCGATCACGGAGGGGTGGCGGATCGCCCAGGCGAGCGCAACCTGGGCGGGGCTCACACCGTGCCGCTGCGCCACCGCGCGCAGAGCCTGATCGCGCAGGAGTTTGCCCCCTTGCCCGAGCGGCGAGTAGGCCATCACCGGCACCCCGCGTGCTGAACACCAGGGCAGGAGGTCGAACTCGATCCCGCGTTCCGCGGGATTGTACAGCACCTGGTTGGTGCTGCACGCCCACCCATGTGCCACCTGCCACAGCTCGGCCATGTCGTCGACGTCGAAGTTGCTCACTCCCCAGCGCGCGATCAGCCCGACCTCGCGCAAAGCTTCAAACCCTTCGACCACCTCGGCAAGAGCGACGCCGCCGCGCCAGTGAAGCAGATAGAGGTCGAGGCGATCGATGCCGAGGCGGGCTAGGCTTCGTTCGCAAGCGCGCCGCAGCTCGCTTTTGCCCGCGTTGTGTGGATAGACCTTAGAGACGACGAACGCTTGGGCTCGACAGTCGCGGATCGCCTCCCCCACCACTTCCTCCGCCCCGCCCTCGCCGTACATCTCGGCGGTATCGATGAGGGTGAGGCCAAGCTGCAGACCGAGGCGTAGGGCAGCGACCTCGCGGGCACGCTGCCGCCTGTCTTCCCCCATGCGCCACGTGCCCTGACCAAGGGCCGGCACTGCAACCCCGTCTGGCAACCGAACCGTGCGCATCGTCGTTGCCTCCCTGTTGCCAGAGTGGCGCAAGCTGCACGCAAGGCCAAGCCCGTCGGGCTGAAGGGGGCTGATCAAGCCGGAGGCGTCTCAGCCGTGCCCTCCGCCGGGCCCGAAGGTGATGAGGCCGGCGCAGCACCACTGCCGACCTCAGCCTGGGCAGGCGCCTCGCCTTGCATCCGCTTCACCGCAGCGACGGCAAGAGCCCCAATGACTGCACCCCAGAAGAGGTGCCACGCCCCACTCCAAGCAAGACGAAGGATCATCGCACGCCCCCGCGCATCCGCTCCGCACAGCGTGCCAGCAGGCGCTCACCACCGATGCTCATGGCCGCCGCTCCCAGCGCTATGCCAAGCAACGTTGCCTTGATCGCCACGGCATAAGACAAGAAGATCATGCTCTCCTCCGTTTCGGATCCACCGTACCTAGGGAGGATTACCGGGCCCGCTAGGGTCGCGATTATGATGTCTTCGAGAACGGTGCAGCGAGTATCGCCCGCTGGCGCTTTGAGACGTGCCGCGGTTGACAGAAGGGGTTGGAGGTCATGGTGGCATTCCTGGTTGTGCTCCTCGCTGCCCTTGCTGCTGGAAGCGCCGCGGCTCAGGCGCCGACCATCGCCCAGAGTATCCAGGAGCGGACCATCGGTTCCTGGGTGCTGGCCTGCGCAGCAGACCCGATGACCGACCGTGCGGACTGCATTCTTCGACATCGCCTCTGGATCGTCCCGCCGGCGGATGCGGCGGCCGGCGGCATCGCGCTCGAAATCGTGCTGCGCGATGACAGGCCGCTGCCTGCGGTGACGGCGCGGCGTCTTTCCATCACCGACACAAAGCGCGCTGCGCTTGCGCTGGGTGCGACGGCGGAACTGCGGGTGGGGACGGAGCGCATGGTGGAGGCGAGTTGCGGGCTCGAGGGGCGCGATGCGATCTGCCTACCGGCGGGCGAGGCGGCTGACCGTGTCGCCGCCGCTCTGGCCGAGGCGAACCGCGTCCTGGTGCGCCTGCGTACGGCGGCGACGGTGGCAGGCGGCGGCGGAGAAATCTACGCTCTCGACCTTACAGCCACGCGGGACGCGATTGCCGCTTTGCGCGAACAGGCGACGCGACAGCCGCCGCGCGAGGCGCAGCCTCCCGCGCGCGGCCTGATCGAGCAGCTCGAGCGGCTGCTGCGCGGCGGCTAAACGGTGCTCTGCCGGCGCATCAGACGTCGAGGTTGCCCACCTTCAGCGCGTTGTCGACGATGAACTCGCGGCGCGGCTCGACCACATCGCCCATCAGCGTAGCGAACACCTCGGCCGCCTGCTCTGCTGCCCCAATCTTCACCTGCAGCAAAGAACGTTTGGCGGGATCAAGCGTGGTCTGCCAGAGCTGATCGGGGTTCATCTCACCAAGGCCCTTAAAGCGTTGAATGGTCAAGCCCTTGCGGCCGGTTTCCAGCACGGCCTCAATGAACGAGGCAGGGCCGGCGACGCCACGCTCCATCCCGCCTGCGCGCCAGAGTGCGGGCGCGGACCACAGTGCCCACAAAGCCTCCGCCTCGTTCGCCAAGCGCCGCGAGTCGGCGCTCTTGAGCAGGTCCTGGTCGAGCACATAGCGTTCGGTCACACCGCGCAGCGTGCGCGAGACGACGATGCCCCCGTTTTCGACCGAACTGTGCCAGCCGCGATCTGTTTCGTGCTCGAGCGAATCCAGGCGGGCGGCAAGGCGCATCGCGGCCTCGCTCGCGCGCGAGGGCTCCTCCGCAACAACCGGCGCGAGCGCGCCCACCACTGCCGCCTGCTCGATCAGCGCAACAGGGGCAGCGGCGGCGAGCCGGAGGATCAGCGCGCGCTGCCCACGCGCCCTCTCGATCTCCGCTGCCAGCCGCTCGCCGGCCAACGCCTCGCCCGAGGCGAGCATGAGCGTTCCAGTCTCCAGCGCGCGCTCGAAGAGATAGGCTTCAAGAGCGCGGTCGTCCTTCAGGTAGCGCTCCTCGTTGCCGCGCCTGGCGCGATAGAGCGGCGGCTGCGCGATGAACAAATGCCCGCGCTCGATCAGCTCCGGCATCTGGCGGAAGAAAAAGGTGAGTAGCAGCGTGCGGATATGCGACCCGTCCACATCAGCATCCGTCATGATGACAATGCGGTGGTAACGCAGCTTGGCGATGTCGAAGCCGCCCTCCTCGGGCGGTGCCCGCCCGATGCCGGTGCCGAGCGCAGTGACGAGGGTGCCGATTTCTGCCGAGGAGAGCATCTTGTCAAAGCGTGCCCGCTCGACATTGAGAATTTTGCCGCGGAGAGGCAGGATTGCCTGGAAGGCGCGATCGCGCGCCTGCTTGGCGGAGCCGCCAGCGCTGTCGCCCTCGACAATGAAGAGCTCGGACTTCGCCGGGTCGCGCTCCTGGCAGTCTGCGAGCTTGCCGGGAAGCGAGGCGACATCAAGCACGCCCTTGCGGCGCGTCAGTTCGCGTGCCTTGCGCGCCGCCTCGCGTGCCGCGGCCGCCTCCGCCATCTTGCTGATGATGCGCCTGGTTTCTGCTGGGTGCGTTTCGAACCAGTGCGCGAGATGTTCGGCGACGACCGCCTGCACCGCCGGCTGCACCTCGGAGGAGACGAGCTTGTCCTTGGTTTGCGAGGAGAATTTCGGGTCCGGAACCTTCACCGAGAGCACGCAGGTGAGACCCTCGCGCATGTCCTCGGCTTCGATCGTCACCTTCTCCTTCTTCGGCAGCACCTCGGCCGCCACCTTGTTGATGGTCCGCGTCAGCGCCGCGCGGAACCCGGCAAGGTGCGTACCGCCGTCACGCTGCGGGATGTTGTTGGTGAAGCAGAGCATCGTCTCGGTGTAGCCGTCGTTCCACGACGCCGCACACTCGACAATGACGCCATCCTTCTCGCCCCGGAACGCAATTGGCTGCTGCAACAGCGGCTTGTGGGCACGATCGAGCCAACTGACGAAGGCAACAAGACCGCCATCGTAACGATACTCGTGGCGAACAGGCGGCACGTGCCGCGCGTCCGTCAGCGCGATCGCCACCCCGGAGTTGAGAAAGGCGAGTTCCCGCAGGCGACGTTCGAGACGGGCGAAGTCGAACTCGATGCTGGAGAAGACCGACGCAGACGGCAGGAAGGAGACGCGCGTGCCAGTGCGCGTGGGCGGCACGGCGGGACCGACCACGGCGAGAGGCGCAACCGGCTCGCCACCATCCTCGAATCGGATGAAGTGCTCCTTGCCGTCGCGCCAGACGCGCACCTCGAGCCAATCCGACAGCGCGGTGACGACGGACACGCCCACCCCATGCAGCCCGCCCGAAACTTTGTAAGAGTTCTGGTCGAACTTGCCTCCCGCATGCAGCGTGGTCATCACCACCTCGACCGCGCTTACCCCCTCCTCAGGGTGGACGTCGGTCGGGATGCCGCGCCCATCATCCTCGACGGTGACGGAACCGTCGCCGTTCAGCGTTACTTCGACCCGTTTGGCGTAGCCGGCCAGCGCCTCGTCGATCGCGTTGTCGACGACCTCGAACACCATGTGATGCAGGCCCGAGCCGTCGTCAGTGTCACCGATGTACATGCCGGGCCGCTTGCGCACGGCATCGAGGCCGCGCAGCACACGGATGGAGGCGGCGGAATAATCGCCCGCGGGCGTGGAGCCAATCGCCCGGGCCGGTTCGGTCATCGCGGGAGAATCCTTGCTGGCTGGTCTGTCAGGGAACACCTCGTCTTATAGCGCGGCACGCACCCTTTGGGCAGGGCCGAAGGGCAGCGAGGACACTCGCCCGGGCTCGACTGCGAAGGCCTCCGCGACCCCCGCAAGGGCGGCAAAAGCCGCAAGCTCCGTCCCGGTCAGCAGCGCCTGCAAGGGAAGCGCAAGCAGGGCGGCAAACAGCGCCTCGCGCCGTCGTGGGTCGAGATGGGCAGCCACCTCGTCAAGCAGCAACATCGGCGCGAAACCGCGCGCCTCGGCGATCAGCACCGCATGGGCGAGGATGATGGAGACGAGCAACGCCTTCTGCTCACCGGTCGAACAGAGCTGCGCCGGCATGCCGCTCTCGGCGTGGATGAGCAAAAGGTCAGCGCGATGCGGGCCCGACCGCGTCGCTCCCGCCTCGGCATCGCCCGCACGATCTTCGGCAAGCCGCGCCTTCAGAGCCTCCTCCACGGCGAGGGCGGGATCGCGTTGCAGCGCCTCCGCCCAAGGGCAGGCGCAGGCGAGCACGGCACGAGGGAAATCCCCTGCCACGCCACCCTCGAGCACTCGGTTCAGCGCCGTAACCAGGTTCCGCCGCGCCGCAGCCACGGCCACGCCGTGCCGGGCGAGCGCGTCCTCAAGCCCTGCAAGCCAGGCGGGATCGGGCCGGCCGGCAGCGAGCAGCCGGTTGCGCTCGGCGAGCGCCGTCTCGTAGGCAGCGAGTTCGCGGGCGTGCGCCGGTTCGAGGCTGAAGGCCAGCCGATCGAGGAAACGACGGCGCTCCGCTGCGCCGTCCTGGAACAGGCTGCCCATCTGCGGCGTCAGCCAAACCATTGCCACCCGGGCGGCGACGTCGGCCTGGCTTCGCACCGGCGTGCCGTCAACCAGGAAGGTCCGGCGCGGCACCTCGACCCCCTCCACGCCAGTGCCGACCTCGAGCGGGCCGAGAGGCGTGACGAAACGGCCGGCGACCGCCCAGGAGCCGCCCGTGCCACCCGCTTCGCGCCGTGCAAGGTCGGCACGGCGCGCGCCGCGCAAGCCACGCCCCGGCGCGAGCAGGCTGACCGCCTCTAGCAGATTGGTCTTACCCGCGCCGTTCGGCCCGATGAAAAGCGAAACGGGCGAGGTCAGAGCCAGCGTGAGACCGACGTAGGAGCGGAAGCGCGATAGCGTCAGCCGCTCCAGGCGAAAGGCCGGATCCATGGCGATCTCGCGGCGGGGCGCGGGGCCCCGCTCACACCCGCATCGGCATCAGAACATACAGCGCGGAGGCGTCGCCCTCAGCACGAATAAGAGTTGGGGCGGTGTGATCGTGAAAGGCGAACTCAACCCGCCCTGAGTCACCGATCGTTTCCGTGATGTCGCGCAAATAGCGGGCCTGGAAGCCTATCTCAAGCGGTGTCGCATCATATTCGAGACGATCCTTTTCGATCTCCTCCTCGGTCCGGCCCGTCTCCGGGCTTGCCGCCGAAAGCGTCAGCCCGTCACGGGCGATAGCGAGCTTGACGGGGCGGGAACGTTCAGAGGAGATCGCCGCCACACGCTCGACTGCCTCGGCAAAGTCCTTCTTCGCGATCCTGAGCCGCTTGTCATTGTCGCGCGGGATTACCCGCTCGTAGTCGGGGAAGGTACCGTCGATCAGCTTGCTGGTCAGCGTCACCGTGCCGAAAGCGAATCGAATTCGCGTCTCCGAAAGCGCAATCTCCACGCTCTCTTGGGCGGGCAGTTCCTCGATCAGCTTGCGCAGTTCGAGCACCGTCTTGCGCGGTACGATCACGCCCGGCATGCCCTGCGCCCCCTCGGGCAGCGGCTCCTCAACGCGGGCAAGGCGATGGCCATCCGTCGCTACCGCGCGCAGCACCTTGATCCCGTCGGAAACCGTCGTGTGCAGGTAGATGCCATTCAGGTAATAGCGCGTCTCCTCGGTGGAGATCGCGAACTTCGTCTTGTCGATCAGGTCACGCAGGGTGCCTGCCTTCAAATGGAACCGGTGCGGCAACTGACCGTCCTGCATCGAGGGGAAGTCCTCGACCGGAAGCACGTTTAGCGCGGTGGCGAAGCGGCCGCAGCGGAGCGCGAGCGGTGCATCGCCGACCGGATGGTCGAGCTCGATCTGCGCGCCCTCGGGCAAGCGACGGACGATGTCATAGAGCGTCGCAGCAGGCGCGGTCGCCGCCCCGCTCTCGCGCACCTCGGCCGGCACCCTCTCGACGGCCGCAAGTTCCATGTCGGTGGCGGCCAGAGTGAGCTCACCATCCTTGGCACGGATCAATACGTTGGCGAGGATGGGAATCGTGTTGCGCCGTTCAACGACATTCTGCACGTGTGCGAGCGCCTTCAGAAACGTGGCGCGATCGACCGTGATCTTCATGGCCACTCCAGTGGTGGGGCGAAGCAGGTTCCGCCGCCAGGAATCGGGTAACGCACTATAGCAACAGCGCAACAGCGGGTTAAGTCTGTCCCCTCCTGGCGAGGACGTGAAGAATAGCGCGCTGCAGCCATTCTCGCCGCGGCCTCGGATGTCTCCTAAGCTCAGACCATGAGGGGTCATCCAGTCCGCTTCCTCTGGGCGCTGCTGCTCGCCTCAGCCACCACAGCGCACGCGCAAGCGCCCGATCGCGCTGCTCCTCCCGCCGTCGGCATCGGCGCGGAACCGGGCTTCCTCGGCCCCGGCTGGCGCGTCTCGCTCGGCGCCGGTGCCCTTCTGCGACCCGACTACCCGGGGTCGAGCGACTATGACCTGACCGCCATCCCCCTCGTCGAGGTGGTGTGGAACGACCGCATCTTCGCCACCACGAGGCAGGGCGTCGAAGTCGGGGTCTTCCTCACTCGCGACCGGCTGTTCCGCAGCGGCATCGCCCTCGATTACGCTTTCGGACGCGATCAGGATGATCATCCCCGTCTGTCGGGTCTCGGCGACATCGATGGCACGGTGCGCGGCCGAGCCTTCGCCTCCTCTGGCGTTGGGCCGTTCACCCTGTCGGTCTTCCTGACCCAGGATCTTGCCGACAACGGACACGGTCTCACCGCGGGGGCGGACCTCGAATACCGCCTCCGGCTCGCCCCACGCCTTACCGTATTTGCCGGCCCCGGCGTGACGTGGGCGAACGAAACCCACATGCAGTCCTTTTTCGGCGTGAGCGCTGCCCAGGCCGCGCGCTCGGCCGCCGGGTTGCCGCGCTACGACGCGGGGGCAGGGTTGCGCGACGTGCGGTTCACCCTTGGCGGGATCGCCCTTGTCACGGACAACATCTTCGTCCAACCACGTATTACCCTGTCTCGACTCGTTGGCGATGCGGCCGATTCGCCCCTGACCACGAGCGAGACGCAGGTAACGGCGTTTGTCATCGGTGGGGTCCGCTTTTAACCCCCAGCCATGTCGCAGCGGAGTTCAAAGCGAGACGATCATCCGCCAGGACAGGCGCCTCTTCACCTCGGCTCGCGGCAGCTGAACGACCATCTTCCGCCCATCATCCGAGGACAGCACGACGATTACGTGGTCGGGATCATCGGTGGAGACGTCGAGATGCTCGAAGCGATGCGTCTCGATCTTACGCCCGAGAGCCAGGGTAACGGTGGTGACCAGGCCTTCGCCCGTATCGCCTTCCGGTTTCCGCCGCGCCACCCTCGTCCCCGCTTCCTTGACCGCCGTGCCAAAGCTACCGTCGCTTTGCCGATACGGGCAATGCGTCCGCACCACTTTTGAACCGGAAGAGCGCCCGATGCCGCCCTTCGCCGTGTTCCTCGCCGGTCTCGCCACCGGAGCCGGAGTTGCCTTACTTGCCCCCGTGCTCGCGCCCGAGGCCACGCGCAACGTCCGCCCCGTGCTTCGAGCCGGGCTGAAGCTCGCCATCGCCGCCGGCGGCGCGCTGAAGGTGGCAGCGGCACAGGCGGTGGAAAGCCTCGAGGACCTCTATGCTGAAGCTGAAGCGGAACTGAGGGCCGAGGCTGAGGCCGCGGCGGCGGAAGCGGCCGAGGAGCGGCCGCTGGCAGCAGCGGCGCCCGAGAAGGGCCGAGGTGGAACGAAACGTGGAGCCAAGCGCCGTGCCGCGCGGGCAGCCTGAGCCTCCGGTCGCGCGGCTCGTTTCCGTCGCGCCAGGGCGAGTGCGGCTGAACCTTGGTGCTGTGGCGCGCGATCCAACCCGGGCTACCGCTCTCGCCCGCGAGTGCTTGCTCCTGCCAGGGGTGGTGTCGGCGGTGGCGAACCCCCTGACTGGAAGCCTGCTGCTTCGGTTTCGCGGCGAGAGGGAAACAGTTTTCGCCGCCGCCGCACAGAAGGGTTTGTTCCGCCTCGCCACCGAACGGCCTTGCCTCGCGGCGCCTGCCCGTGCGGCACCGCTCGCCGCGGCAGCGCTCGGCCTGCTTGCCGTCATCCAGACCCTGCGCGGCGCCGTGCTGCCTCCCGCGGTCACACTGCTGTGGTATGCAAGGAGCCTTGGTAGTAGAGACCGCGATCTTGCCAGCGACTAGGTCCTGGACTCAAACCGTGTCCACAGCCGGATGGCGGCGAGGGCGACGGCGCTGAGGTAGTTGCGTGCGAGCTTGTCGAAGCGCGTGGCGATGCGCCGGAAATGCTTGAGGCGGTTGAAGCATCGTTCGATGAGGTT
>CALFVI010000075.1 GCA_937928775.1 uncultured Elioraea sp.
ACCTCGGCGAGCGCCCGCTCGATCCGCGTCGTGGAGGCGGTTTCATCGAGCGGATTGCGACGCAGCCGGTGCCGCAGAGCAGATGGGGCGACCATGCGCAGATGATGATCGGAGACCGCGGCGTCGCCTTCGAAGGCGGCAAGCGCGCGAGCGGCGCGCATCAGCGTCAGTTCGCCGCGCAGCCCGTCTGTTCCGAGAGCGAGGCAAAGCCGGGCGGCCCGATCGAGAGCAGCATCCGGTACAGCTGTCCTGGCCAGCCGATTTCGCGCCGCAACGATCTGCCGACGCAGCTTCGCCTCCTCCTTCGCCCAGGATGCACAGAAGCCCGCCGGATCTCGCTCATAGGCATCGCGACGCTTCACCACCTCGATCCGCGTCGCAATGTCCCCGGGCGTGCGCACCTCGACGGAAAGACCGAACCGGTCGAGCAGCTGCGGGCGAAGCTCGCCCTCCTCCGGGTTGCCGGAGCCGACCAGCACGAAGCGCGCGGGATGGCGGATGGAGATGCCTTCACGCTCGACCACATTCTCGCCGGAGGCAGCGACGTCGATCAGCACATCGACGAGATGATCCTCGAGCAGGTTGACTTCGTCGATGTAGAGAAAGCCGCGGTGGGCCCGTGCGAGAAGCCCCGGTTCGAACGCCTTCACGCCTTCGGCCAGAGCGCGTTCGATGTCGAGTGCGCCGAGCACGCGATCCTCGGTTGCGCCGAGCGGGAGGTCGACCACCGGGACAGGAACCGAGGCGACCTGAGGTTGGTCGTCCTGCGTGCAGGCGGGGCAGAGGCCCGCGGCGGACTCGGGGGCGCAGTTATACGGGCAGCCCTGAACCACGCTCATCAGCGGCAGAAGGGCGGCCAGCGCCCGCACGGTGGTCGATTTGCCGGTTCCGCGATCGCCAAAGACGAGCACGCCACCGACGGCTGGATCGACCGCGGCGATCAGCAAGGCCCGCTTCATTTCCTCCTGGCCGACGATGGCCGTGAAGGGAAAGGGCGGGCGACGCGTAGACTTGCGGGTGGCGACGATGGATGCGCCGCTTCGGCGAGGGATTGCGTCGTCCGGCACGGGAACTCCGCTCGCGTCGCGTCTCAGGCGGCGCGCTTTAGGGCGAGGTCGGACCAGATGGAGGAGAGGGCACTAATCAGATGCTCAATATCCTCCTCCGTGTGCAATGGCGAAGGTGTGAGGCGAAGACGCTCCGTGCCGCGCGGGACGGTCGGGTAGTTGATCGGCTGCACATAGATCGCGTAGCGCTCAAGCAGGATGTCGCTGATCCGTTTGCACTGCACGGGATCGCCGACCATCACCGGCACGATATGGCTCGGGTTGGCGAGATGCGGCACGCCGATCTCGTCGAGCCGCCGGCGAACGAGAGCGACCTTGGCGTGCATCGCCTCCCGCTCCGCCGAGGAGCGCTTGAGGTGTCGGATCGCGGCCAGGGCGCCAGCAGCGACGGCGGGCGGAAGGGCGGTCGTGAAGATGAAGCCCGAGGCGTAGGAACGCACGAAGTCGACCAGGTTGGCCGAGCCCGTGATGTAACCACCGATCACGCCGAAGGCTTTGCCGAGAGTGCCTTCAATGATATCCACGCGGTGCGCCACGCCGTCGCGTTCGGACACGCCACCGCCGCGCGCGCCGTAGAGGCCGACCGCATGGACCTCATCGAGGTAGGTGAGGGCGTTATAGGCCTCGGCAAGGTCACAGAACTCGGCGATGGGCGCGATGTCGCCGTCCATCGAGTATACGCTCTCAAAGGCGATGATCTTCGGCCGGTCGCGATCTAGCGCGGCCAAGTGGCGGCGCAGATCGTCAACATCGTTGTGCTTAAAGATGATCCGCTCCGCCCTAGAGTGGCGGATGCCTTCGATCATCGAAGCGTGGTTGCCGGCATCGGACAGCACCACGCAGTTCGGCAGGCGTGCGGCAAGCGTGGACAAAGTCGCCCAATTGGACATGTAGCCGGAGTTGAACAGGAGGGCAGCTTCCTTGCCGTGCAGGTCGGCGAGCTCATTCTCGAGCGCGACGTGGTAGATGTTGGTGCCGGCGATGTTGCGGGTGCCGCCAGCACCAGCTCCGCACCGATCGAGCGCTTCGTGCATGGCGGCGAGCACCGAAGGATGCTGGCCCATGCCGAGATAGTCGTTTGAACACCAGACAGTGACCTGAGTGCCGCCCTTCAGGCGATGATGGGTGGCGCGCGGGAAGCGGCCCACATGGCGTTCGAGATCGGCGAAGGTTCGATAGCGCCCCTCGCGACGGAGCAGGTCGAGTTCGCGCCGAAAGAAGTGTTCGTAGTTCATGACCGTCCCGTCTCCTCGCCGAACTGAGTTTTTCCCGACGCCATGGCATGGTTTGCCGGGGTTGGGTTATCCGCGTTGATGTGGATCGTGCTGCTGCCCGCCATGCCTGCCTTCCTCATGGTGTTGCAGTGGTCCCGTCGCGCTGCGCCCTCTCGCCAAGCGACCAGGCCCAGAGCATTTCGGTTCGCAGCGGCAGCATCAAAAAAGCGTGCTCGATCGCGCCCAATAAGGCAAGCGTGCCGAGAATCGCGAAAGCGGTGGCGGCGAAGGATCCCTCCTCGGCTGAGAACGCCGCCGCGAGCAGAACCACCGCCAGCACGCCCGCTGCCGCGACGGCAGTCGGAAAGAAGGGATTCATGTGCGCGCGGGTGAAGTGGCTTGCAATGTGATGCAGCACAGGTGGCAGCAACTGGGCATAGGTATTGCGCACGCCAAGAAACAGGTTGAGTTTGGTCGAGGTCCGCATTGCCCACAAAATGGCGACGGTCCATGCGCCGACCAGGTTCTCCCCTCCCCAGGACAGGGCGAACACAACGGCAGTGAGGCCGAGGATGAGCAGTTCGTGCCAGAGGATGGCGCCAACAGCGAGGCGGAAGCGGCGCGACAGCGAGAGCCCCGGCGGCCGCGGCGTGCGGTTCGGGCCGGTGATGAGACCGGTGAGGAAGGTGAGCTCGACCCAGGCCCAGACCATCAGCCCCGAAGCGAACGAGAGGTAGGCTCCGCTGGGCGTCAGGTCATACGCCGTCTCCATGATGCCCCAGAGTGCCAAGCCGAGGAGGACGGTGGCGACGCCGATGGTGAAGTGATGCAAGCGGCGAGGCAGACCGTCCAGCCAGAAGATCACGCCGGTGGAAAACCACCAGACGAACAGGGTCGCGAGCACGGCAGGCGCGATCTCGGTCATCTGTGGTGGCTTTCCGCTCTCTCTGTCATCGCACGTCTCGCTTCACCATGCCGGGGAAAGGCGTGGGTTAGCAGGCAGTTCGGCATGCTTGCCGGGCAGCAGGTAGAGACGGAGGAAGGTGGTGGCCGCGGCCAGCCCGAGGCCGAGCCGACGCATGCGGCCGGCGATGCCGCCCTGCTTCTTCGCTTCGCCGAGCTTTTCCGAGAGCTCGAACAGCTTCTCCATACCGCGCAGGAAGGCAGGGTTGTCGATATCGAGGGTAACCGGAAACACCTGCTTGCAGATTTCGCACGTGATGCGGAACACACGCATGTCGTACTCGGTCGGGTCCATGCCGAGAGCCTTGTGGAATTCGGGCCGGCCATGGTCACGCACGAACATGGTGGCGAACACGGCGAGCTGGAAGAAACGCACCCAGAGTTTGTTGAGCCCGGAGAGGAGGTGCGGGTTGGCGCGCATCAGCAGCGCGAAGGCTTCGCCATGGCGGAACTCGTCGTTGCACCACTTTTCGAACCACTTGAAGATCGGGTGGAAGCGAAGCTCCGGGTGCCGCTCGAGCTGGCGATAGATGGTGATGTAACGGGCGTATCCGATCTTCTCCGAGAGGTACGTGGCGTAAAAGATGAACTTCGGCTTGAAATAGGTGTACTTCTTCGCTTTGGTGAGGAAGGAGAGATCGACCCCCACCCCGCAGTCCTTCAGCGTATCATTGATGAAGCCCGCGTGCCGGCTCTCGTCGCGCGCCATGAACCCGAACAACTCCTGCATGTCAGGGTTCTTTGTTCGCTTCTTGATCTCGGCATAGAGCACACAGCCGGAGAACTCGGCGGTGACGGAGCTGACCAGGAAGTCGAGAAACTCCGCCCGCAGGCCCTCGGGCAAATCCTCGAGACGGAAGCGGTCGAACTCCTCGGTTCGCGTGAAGTGGCCCTTGTTCGGGTCTGAACGGAACTCAGCCATCAGCTTGTCCCACTCCTCGCGGATGGCCGAGACGTCCATCTTGTCCATCGCGTCGAAGTCGGTGGTGTAGAAGCGCGGCGAAAGCACCGTGTTGCGCAAGGCCATCCGCGTTGTCTCGTTAATCTCACGCGGGCCTTTCGCGACGCGGTCGGCGACAGCCTCCATCGTTTCCGCCACCGCCTTCTCAGGTGCCGGGCTCACATCATACATGGATCGCCTCCTTAGGCTCGAAGCCGACATGCCAAAGCTCGGCGAGGTCGAAGATTGCGCTGAACTCGGTCAGCCACCGATCGAGCCAGCCCGCGCGCAGCACCGTGGCACGACAGGTCATAGAGCGGCGCTCATTCCAGCCGATGCGGCTCGGTACATCGTGCAGATAGACCGTGTCGCCTGGATTGATCTCGATCCCTTGCGGGATGGCGTAGGCGTGCAGGCTGTCGGGCGACTGCTCGATGTCCACCTCGCAGGTGATTTCGACGGTTCGTCGCCCAAGCAGGCGATCGATCAGGCTTGGTGTCATCGCATGTCTCTCCCTGTGGCGACCAGGCGCGCAAAGGTTTGCATTTGAGTTTGACCGAACGCGCCGAGATCGACCAGACGCCCCGTCGCGGTATCCTCCAGCGTGAGCCGCCCATCCTCCCAGACGCTGACGCGGAACGGGACCTCCGCCCCACCTGCCTGCTTCATCCGCCGCTCGCGTGCAAGGCCGCGCAAGGTGGCGCGGATAAACCCGCCCTCACCGGGCGGCACGAGGGCGACGGTCGCGCCATGCCGCGCATCGAGGATGGCGACCGCACCGTCCGGCCGGTCCTCGAAACGCAGCTCGCGCGTCGCAATCCGCGCGCCGCTGGGCGGGTCCTGCGTCTGGTCAAGCCCTGAGCCGAGCACGGCGGCCAGGGTGATCATGATCATCGTGCCCCCGACGATGAGGGGGTTGGCGATCAGCCTGTCGAACCCGGTGCGCGCCATGGTCTTGCCTGCCAACCCCTCAGGCTGGAACCGGCGCGGCGCCGAGCGGCCCTGCCGCCGGCGCTGGGTCGGCCATCGCGGGCACTGGCTGACCCGCTGCCTGGGCAAGGGCGCGGGCAAGGATGGCCGCCACCTCAGCGGCCTGACGCAGCGCCCGCAGGCTGGGCTCCGGGTCGCGCCAGTGCCAGGGTCGGACATGCGGCCACAGCAGCAAGTAGGACACGCGGTGGGGCTGCATCAGCCGAAGTGCGATGTCGCCGGTGCCATCGGCGAAGCGCTTCAGTCCGGCAGAAGCGATGAGGGCGAAGGGCAGGTTCACCGTCACCGGCAAGGCAACGCCGCAGCGGACGACCACACGACGATTGGTGATCGTGTACACGGCGAGCCGTGCCGCCAGAACGGCGAGCCCGAGGATGAGCCCAAGCGCGACAAGGGCGAGAATGGTGAGAGGGACGAGCGCAATCATCGCCTCTCGGACCGTGCCGCCGTCGCGCACTTCGGCGTAAAAGCCGATCAGCCACAGCACCGCGAAGTAGACTGCGACCGCGCGCAGCCGATAAGCACGCAGAGCGAGCGGCCACCAGGCTGGGCTACCCTGCCAGAGAATGTGTTCGCCCTCAGGCAGAGCGCCGGGCAGGCCGCGAATGGGCTCGCTCTCGTGCTTAAGATACACCGGGCGGCTCACAGCAGTGGCTCCGAACGTTCGGGCGAGGCGTAGAAGTGACCGCCTCCGAAGTACGCCGAGACGCGATCCTCCTCGCGGCGGGTGATCTGGTCCGGGTTCTTCAAGACTGGAGCGTTGGCGAAATGCTTTGCCATCACCGAAACGACATTCACCTGCCCCTTGTCCGCATCGATCGTGGTAAGGTTCCACGGCACGACGACATTGCGCTTGCCTGAGGGGGTCTCCACCTCAACCTCGAGGTAGCGCAGCAGGCACTCCATCTTATCCACCCATACGTCGCGGCAGATGCCGGCAACCTGCCCATCGGCTGCCACCACCTTCATCCCCCGCGGGTCTGGGTCGGCTTCGTCGAGGTGGTAGTCGTTTGCCACCCGCATCGGCACGATGCGAGGCGCGTTGCTCATCCACATCGTCTCCGGCTCGTCGTCGCGCAATGCGAATGCGGCCGGCCCGACCCCGTCCTGCATCGGGTCGCCTGTCGGCTGTAGAGGCGATCCCTGGTACATGTAGGCAGGAATGGCAGCGAGCGGAGGCTCGTTCTCTGGTCTCGGCACCGTCACCGTGCGCCCATCCCACAACAGGAAGGTCTTCGGTGCCGGCGGCTCCGGCCAGCCACGCACCGTCACGCGCCCACCCGCACGATCCTCGGCAATCAGCGGGTAGCCCTCGCGTTTGTTCTCGCGCAGGAGGTAGAAGATCAGCCCGGCGAAAAAGCCCCAAAACAGATAGAGGACGACGAACGCCAAGTCGTAGTGTTCGGAGAGACCGGCTGTGCCTAGGCTCATGGTTGGTCACCTCGCTGGTTGCACGGCAACGGCGGCATCCGCCTGCGCCGGAGTTGCGGCGGTCGCGTCCGCCCATGCCGGTTGCACGAGCGGACCGATCGCGGCCAGGGTTGCGAACAGGAGAACGATCTCGATCAAGTACACGGCGCTGTACCCGACATCCGGGCCGCTGAGAGCCGGTCCCAGCATCCCGCCGACGGCAGCGGCAGCCACGCCATCGCGAATGAGCCCGCCGAGCGCCATCGCCGCACCGCCCGAGGTGGCGGCAACCGCCCCCCACGCGCCGAGAGCAAGCCCCGTTTCGGTGGCTGGCGCGGTGCGGATGCAGGCGGTGAGTAAGCCAACCGAGAACAATCCGCCGCCGAAACCGATCAACACCGTGCCGGCCGCAAACATAGCAAGCGACGCGGTGGGCGCTGCGGCAAGCACCAGGGTGAAGGCGACGACGCCGGCGAGCGCGCCATGTGCGGCAAGCCGATGCGGGTCGGCGCCGCGGGCAAGCAACCGCGCGGCGGCGGCGAAGGAGGCGACACCGCCGGCCGCAAACAACGCTGTCAGCAGGGTCGTCGTACCGACAGAGAGACCGAGCACCTGTCCGCCGTACGGCTCCAGCAGAATATCCTGCATGGCGAAGCCGAGTGTGCCGAGCCCGAGAGCCACCAAGCGCCGAGCCCATCGCGCTGTCCCACGGAGCCGACGCCAGCTGTCGACGAAGGAAGGGACGTCGCGATCATGGCGGGTGCGTGCCGGGTTACGCGGCTCCTGCTTCCATAGCGCCACCACATTTAGGACCATGGTGAGCGCAGCCGCTCCCTGGATCACCTGTATCAGCCGTAGCTGGCTGAACTCGGCTAGCACGGCACCGAAACCCAGGCCGGCGATCAGCATGCCGACGAGCTGCATCAGCGACATCAGCGAAACGACCGCAGGATGCTTGTCGCGCGGAGCAAGGTCAGTGGCAAGCGCAAGCCCCGCCGTCTGCACCGTGTGCAGGCCCGCACCCACCATCAGGAACGCAAGAGCCGCTCCGACATGCCCGATCCACCACGGCCCGGTCGTATCTCCCGAGAGGAGAATGAGAGCGAAGGGCATGATGGCAAGGCCGCCGAACTGTACGAGCGTGCCGAACCAAAGATAGGGCACGCGGCGCCAGCCAAGATACGACTTGTGATGGTCCGAACGGAAGCCAATCAACGCGCGCAACGGCGCAAACAGCACGGGCAGTGCCACCATGGTGGCAACCAGCCCCGCCGCCACGCCGAGCTCGACGATCATCACCCGATTCAGCGTGCCGAGCAGGAGCACGCTGCACATTCCGACCGAGACCTGAAACAGGGAAAGGCGAAGCAAGCGTGGCAGCGCCAGATCCGGGCTTGCCGCGTCCGCGAACGGCAGGAATCGAGGCCCAACCCGCTTCCAGGCGTCGATGAACGCTGCCTCGATCGCTCTCATCGCCGCATAAGCTCCATCGCCTGCGAGGTGTAGAAGCCGCGCTGGATGCGCCGCGTGCGCCCAATCGCGCTGCCGGACAAGGCGGGTTCGGCAGCGATTAGGCGGCGCAGGGTTCGCTCGGCCACCGGCTCGATCGCGGGCGCGCGGTTGCTCTTCGGGAACACCCGCCCAGCCGTGTGCATGGCGGCGAGCAACACAGTGCGCGGGGCGAAGGTAAAAAGGAGCGCGAAGCGCGTGCGCGCAGCGAGCCCCGCCAAAACGCGCACGACGTCCCGCGCGCGATAGTGAATCAGGCTGTCCATGGCCACGACGTAATCGAACATGCCGAGCCCGGGGTCGAGCATGTCTCCGACCACCCACTCGATCCGCCCTGGGAATGAGGCGCCCGCGGCGCGTTCGCGCGCGAGCCCAACCAAGGTGGGTGCGAGGTCGACCGCCACCACCTCCGCTCCGCGCGTGGCGGCTTCCACCGCAAGGGCGCCCGTGCCGCAACCGGCATCGAGCACGCGCCGCCCCGTCAGGTCCTCTGGCAACCAGGACAGCAGCGTGGCGCGCATCCGCTCGCGCCCCTCGCGAACAGTGGTGCGGACGGCCGAAACGGGTGCATCGGAAGTCAGCCTCTTCCAAGCCTCGACCGCGGTGCGATCGAAATAGTCCAGAAGCTGGCTGCGGCGCGTCTCGTAGGTCGCGGTTGGCATCAGTCGAACCCTAGAAGGTCGAAGATCTCGCGATCGCGCAGCGGCTGCGCATCCAGCGGGTCGACCCCCGCCCAGAGCGTCTCCGCAAGCCGGATATACTCGTTCTGCAGGCGAACCACCTCCGCCGTCGGCTCCATCTCGAACAGCGTCATCTTCTTCAGACGAGACTGACGGATGACGTCCGTCGCCGGCAGATGGGCAAGGAGCTTCATCCCAGAAGCACGGTTATACTTCTCGATTTGATCGACGGTCTCCGAGCGGTTGGCAATCACGCCACCGAGCCGCACGGGGTAGTTGCGTGCCTTGGCCGAAATCGCGGCGACGATGCGGTTCATCGCGAAGATCGAGTCGAAATCGTTAGCGGCGACGATCAATCCGCGATCGGCGTGCAGAAGCGGAGCCGCGAAGCCGCCGCACACCACGTCGCCCAACACGTCGAAGATGACGACATCTGTCTCCTCGAGCAGGTGATGCTCCTTGAGCAGCTTCACCGTCTGCCCAACCACGTAGCCGCCACACCCGGTTCCCGCCGGCGGTCCTCCCGCCTCCACGCAGAGCACCCCGCCATAGCCCTCGAACACGAAGTCCTCGGGGCGGAGCTCTTCAGTGTGGAACTCCACGCTTTCCAGCACGTCGATCACGGTGGGGCAGAGAGACTTCGTCAGCGTGAAGGTGGAGTCGTGCTTCGGGTCGCAGCCGATCTGCAACACGCGCTTGCCAATCCTGGTGAACGCCACCGAGAGGTTAGACGAGGTCGTGCTCTTGCCGATGCCGCCTTTGCCGTAGACGGCGAACACCTTTGCCCCATCGATTCGGTAAGCGGTGTCGGGGTGGACCTGAACCGAGCCCTCTCCGTCGGGGCGGGAGGGAAGGACGCGGCGTCCTGCACGCTTGAGGTCGATTGTCGTCATGCGTTCGCTCCCGCAGGGACGCCCTCCAGCCGATCTTCTAGTTCCTCGCCGGCACGGCGCAGGCGGTCGATGACCTCCTGCGGCGGCGACCAGTAGCGCCGCTCGTGCGCCTCGATCAGGCGGTTGGCGATGCGCGCAGAGGCGGTCGGGTTGAGGCGGGCAAGCCGTTCGCGCATCGCATCATCGAGCATGAAGGTCTGCGCAAGATGGTCATACACCCACGGTGCGACCTGCCCCGTCGTCGCCGACCAGCCCATCGTGTTGGTCACGTGCGCCTCGATCTGCCGCACGCCTTCGTAGCCGTGGGCGAGCAGTGCTTCGTACCATTTCGGATTGAGCGCGCGCGTGCGCGTCTCCAGCGCCACCTGTTCGGCGATGGTGCGGATCTTGCCTTCGCCGCGCGTCTGGTCGCCGATGTAGACAGCGGCGTCAGTGCCGCGCTGGCGCCTCACCGCGCGCGAGATGCCGCCCAAAGTATCGAAATACTGGTCGATGGTGGTGAGCCCCACCTCGATGCTGTCGAGATTCTGATAGGTGACCTCGACCTTGGCGAGGAGGTGATTCAGCACGCGGTCCTGGCGCCTGGGCCGACCATCGATACCGTAGGCGAAGCCCTTGCGCCGCACATAGGCCTCGGCGAGCTGGTCCTCATCCTCCCACGCCCCTGAATCCACGAGCTGATTGACGTTCGCGCCATAGGCCCCGTCGGCATTGCCGAACACGCGGAGAGCGGCCTCCTCGATCGTTCCGCCGTGTTCGGCGAGGTAGGCCAGCGCGTGCTTGCGGATGAAGTTCCGCTCGAGAGGCTCGTCGGCCTGCGCGGCGAGCAGGGCGGCTTCAGCGAGCAGCTTCGTCTGCAAAGGCAGGAGGTCGCGGAAGATGCCGGACAGTGTGACCATCACGTCGATGCGCGGCCGGCCGAGCCGCTCGAGCGGCACGAGGGTCGCGCCGCAGATGCGGCCGTAGGAATCGTGACGCGGCTCTGCCCCCATCAGCCACAGCGCCTGCGCGATCGGGCCGCCCTCCGTCTTCAGGTTGTCGGTGCCCCACAGCACCATCGCGATGGTTTCAGGCAGACCGTGGCCATCCGACCGGTGGCGCTCGAGCAGGCGTTCCGCCTGGCGGGCTCCATCGGCGAGTGCGAAGGCCGAGGGGATCTTGAACGGATCGAAACCGTGCAGGTTGCGACCCGTCGGCAACACCTCGGGCGAGCGCAGGAGATCGCCGCCCGGGGCGGGGCGGATGTAGCCGCCATCGAGAGCGTGGAGAATGGCTGGGATCTCGTGATCGGTGGCGAGCAGCGCATCAAGCCGCGCGCGCTCGGCCTCATCGGTGATGCCCGCGGCGTCGAGGATCTCCGCCCGCTGCTCAGCGGTCGGCGGTTCGCCCACCACGTGCAGCCCGTGCGGGATCAGCGTGTATTCGAGTTCGAACAGCGCGTCAGTCAGTTTGCGGATCTCTCGCTCGGGATCGGCCCACGGCGGCTCGGCCTCGGCGAGGCCAACCGCCTGCGCTTGGGCCTGGATCAGGCCAGCGAGTGCCAGCCGCGCATTCACATCGGTATCCGGATCCTGGCTGCGCCAACGATCGAGCGACGCCTTGAGTTCGAGCAGGCCGCGATAGAGCCCGGCATGCGCCACCGGCGGGGTGAGGTAGCTGATCAACACCGCCCCAGCCCGACGCTTGGCGAGCATGCCCTCCGAGGGGTTGTTGGAGGCGTAGAGGTAGAGGTTCGGCAGATCGCCGATCAGCCGATCAGGCCAGCAGGCGGCGGAGAGGCCCACCTGCTTGCCTGGCATGAATTCGAGTGCGCCGTGCGTGCCGAAATGCAGCACGGCGTGGGCGCCGAAGTCTTCCCTAATCCAGCGATAGAAGGCGGAGAAGGCATGGGTCGGTGCGAAGCCGCGCTCGAACAGGAGCCGCATCGGGTCGCCTTCGTAGCCAAAGGCAGGCTGCACCAGGACCGCGACGTTACCGAAACGAGCGCCGAGGACGAAGATCGACCGCCCGTCCGTCTGCGCCCGGCCGGGGGCGGGCCCCCATTGGCGTTCAATCTCGGCCAGATGCTGTTCGCGCCGGACATGATCATCGGCTGCGATGGCGGCGAGCACGTTCGCCGGCATGCCGTAAAGGGAAGCGTTGCCTTCACAAACGGCTTTCTGCAGCGCCTCCGGGCTCTCTGGCACGTCGACCGTGTAGCCTGCCTGCTTCATGGCCGCGAGCACGTTGCGCACCGAAGCGAAGACGGAAAGATACGCAGCCGTGCCGACGGCCCCGGCATTGGGCGGAAAGTTGAACAGCACGATCGCCACCCGGCGTTCGGCACGCGCGCATTTGCGCAGGGCGACGAGCCGTGCGACGCGCGCGGCCAGCGTCGCGGCCCGTTCGCGGTGCGAGACCATGTCGCGCAGGCAGGAGACGCCGTCGCAACCCGGGCAGGCCTTGCCGTCGGGTGAGGGCGAGCAGCGCCCGCCATAGGTCATCGGCCAGATCGCGCCGTCGAGCTCCGGAATCGCGACCATCATCGTCGCCTCGACGGGGGTGAGACCACGCGCGTCGGTCTCCCAGTGCCGGAGGGTTTGGAACTCGAGCGGATGGGCGGCGATGTAGGGCACATCAAGCCGGGCGAGAATCTCCTCCGCCGCGCGCGCATCATTGTAGGCGGGGCCGCCGACCAGCGAGAAGCCCGTAAGCGACACCACCGCATCCACGATCGGCCGCCCGTCCTTGAGGAAAAAGCGCTCAATGGCTGGACGCGCATCGAGCCCCGACGCGAAGGCGGGGATCACGCGCAGCCCGCGCGCCTCGAGGGCGGCGATCGCGCCGTCATAATGGCCAGTGTTGCCAGCAAGGAGATAGGAGCGCAGAAGAAGCACGCCCACGGTACCGGCCGAACCCGACGCCGGCAGGTCAGCCAGACGGTCGGTGATCCGTACTTGCGCACGCGGGTGGTAGAGACCGACCTCAGGATAGTGGATAGGAAGCCCCACCGAGAGCGTGCCGGCAAGCGCAGCACGTGGCCCGGTGGCGTAACGGTTAACCAGCAGGCGAACGAGATTGGCAATGTTTTCTTCGCTGCCAGCGAGCCAATACTGAAGGGCGAGGAAATAGGCGCGTACATCCTGTGCCGAACCCGGAATAAACCGTAGAAGCTGCGGGATGCGCCGCAGCATCGCCATCTGCCCCTGGCCTGACGAGCCGCTACCCGCCCCCTTGCTGCCGCGCAGCCGCTTGAGGAGCGCGAGCGGTCCCTTCGCCTCCCCGCTCATCGAGAAGCGGCCGAGGCGGGTGAGCCGCATCACCTCGCCTGCCGACATCATGCACAGCATCGCGTCGCACGCCTCGCGCCGAGCCTCGAGGTCGGGCAGCACCAGCCGAATGTGCTCGTCGAGAAAGAGCATGGTGGCGATGACGATGTCGGCGCGTGCGATGTCCTCGCGGCAGCGGGCCAAGGCCGCTTCGTCTGAGGCCCACTCGTCAGCCGCATGTACCGAGAGCACGAGCCCGGGCAGTTCCCCGCGCCGCAGTGTTGCGGCCGCACGCATCGCCGCCGAGGTGAGATGGCTGTCCATCGTCACGATCGCGACGCGCACTGGCAGGGCGTCAGCGGGCGAAGTGCGCTTTGGCATCGTACAGGGTCTCAACCGTGATGGTGCGTATGCCGCGTTCGGCGGCGTAGCGTTCGGTATTGCGGCGTGCCTTGCCGCGGACGAAGAAGGGAACTTTGGCGAGCTCTTTCGTCGCCTCCGGCGTCCAAACGGGTGCGTCGGATGCCTCCTCCGCCGGCATCGAAGTCGCCACCGCCGCCGCGGCCGGGGAGGAGGCAGCCGCAGCGACGGTGGCCGTCGCGCCGAGGTGGGATGGCGCGGCCTCATCGTGGAACTCGAAGTCCTCGCGGAACATCGCCAGCAGGTGCTCCTCGAGCCCCATCATCAGAGGATGGACGAAGGT
>CALFVI010000076.1 GCA_937928775.1 uncultured Elioraea sp.
CTCGCCTCCATCGTGGCGGAGGCGGCGGCGACGGCGACACCCGGCGAGCCGTGGCGGATCGAGAACCGGGTTCCCCTCGCCCTCGAGGTGCAAGCGGATCGCGATCAGCTCTTTCGCGTCTTCCTCAACCTGTTCCGCAACGCGCTCGAAGCAGGCGCGAAACGGATTGAGGTGAAGGTGCGCGAAACCGCCGAAAGGCTCGACCTCCTGGTCAGCGACGACGGGCCAGGCCTGCCGGAGCGGGTGCGCGCCAATCTGTTCAGCCCCTTCGTCTCCGCGAGGCACGGCGGGACGGGACTGGGGCTCGCTATCGCCCGCGACCTGATGCGTGCCCACGGTGGCGACATCGCGCTCGAGCGCACGGGACCCGAGGGCACGGTGTTCGTGCTCAGCTTCCCGCGCGAGACGGAAGAGGAGGAGGATGTGCCGACCGCCGTGGCCCAGCGCGAGGCGTAAGCCGCGCCGCTCCCCTCTCCCCTAACGGCTTCGCGCCAGGACCCCGTCCGCCCAGATCTCGAGGTCGCGCGCCTTCGCCCCGATCCCGCGCACGCCTCGCGCGAGATCGTCGAGCTGGGTCGAGAAGCCGCAGAGGCCGCGATCGAGCCGTGCCGTCGAGGCGGCGAGATCGGCCAGCGCCGCCTGCAGCCCGGCCACCGCCGTCCGCTGTTCCGCGAGCGCCTCCTCAAGCTGGCCGAGCGCTCGTGCCATCCGCTCCCGCGCCGGTGCCGGCTCTGCACTCGCCGCCCCCTCCCGCCCGCGTCGGGGGAAGGGAATTACCACGGCACCGGGACGCTCCGCCATCTCACGACACTCCCCTCGACCCTGAGACGGTTAATAAGACGTTAATCGCGCTGCGGGAGCAATCCCCGCGTAGGTATGCGCCGCCGAACGCGGTCAAATGACGAGGCTTGCCCACACCGCCGACATCGCGATCAGAGCAACCAGTGTCAGTCCGCGGCGCAGCCAAAGATACGAACCGGGAACAAGCCCCTGCCGCCCGGCCACCTCCTCAGCCGCCCAGACGGCGAGAAACGCCGCAATCAGCAGACCGAGCCCGATCCAGCCCGGCAGCAGGAGGGCGGCCCACGCGATGAGGGCGGGAACGACGCCGAGCGCGAGACGCCGCCCCGTGGCCCAGGCCTCGCTCTCCCCGGCACGCAAGGCGAACCCCCAGTGCACCGCGCCCAGGAAGGACAGGATGCAGGCGGCATAGGCGATCAGGGCCGGGATGGCGAAACCCGCTCCCGGCGGAAAACCGCCCAGCACAATGGCTGCGGCGACGAGGAACGGGGCGAGTCCAGCCCCTCCGAGCCACACCGCGGCGGACGGCAAGGACGACATCATCGCACCACCTCTTTCACGCCATGATCCGACACTGGCCCAGCCCGCGAGGCAAGACGCCGAACTCGTCCCGCCTCGGCTTCCCACCACCTCGCGCATTTGACCCAAAGCAAGGAGCGGCAGGCTGGCCGGCACTAGCGTGCAGACGAGTGATGATGCGGCCGACACACCCGACGCGGCAGGGCTCAGCCCAAAGATTGACGGCGCAACCGGCAAGGACGGATCCTGCTGACCATCAGGAGTACAAGCGACCGTGGCAGGCACGCTGACGGCACTGCGACGCGCGGGCGGCGGAACGAGACGAAGCCTGCTCGCCGCACTCGCCCTTCCCGCCCTCATCTTCGTGCCGCGCGCTCGTCCAGCCCGTGCCGCCGCGCCGCTTCGTCTCGGTTCGATGGCGCCCGGCACGGTCAGCCACGCTGCCGCCTCGGCGATCGCCGAACTGCTGACCCGCCAGGCCGGCCTTGAAACCCGCGTCCTGCCCAACGCCGGCGAGGCGGTGCTGGTGGGCCTGCTCGGCTCAGGCCGGCTCGACCTTGCTATTGCCAACGCTCTGGAAGCGGAGGCCGCACGCGCAGAGCCAGTAAAACGCGCCAGCGAGCCCCGCATCGTCGCCCGCCTCTTCCCCCTGCGCGCCGGCCTCTATGTCCGCTCCGACCAGCCGATCCAGCGCATCGCCGATCTCGCCGCAAGGCGCGTCACCGCGGGTTTCTCGGCCTCGCCGGCGATCGCGCGTCTGCTCGATGCGCTCTTGGCCGCGGACGGGCTCTCGCGTGCCGACATCCGCCCGGTGGCAGTGCCCGACCCGGTCGCCGGCGCCGCCCGCTTCGTCGAGGGTAGGGCCGACGCCTTCTTCTTCGCCATCGGCGCTGCCAAGGTGATTGAGGTCGACGCCTCCAGCCGGCTTCGGCTGCTGCCAGTGCCGGACGATGCCGAGGCCTTCGCGCGCCTCGCCCAAATCGCACCGCACGCCTACATTGAACGGCTCGAGCCTCGTCCCGGCATGGTCGGCTTCGCCGCGCCCGTGCCGGTGCTTGCCTTCGACAATCTCCTGCTTGCCCGCGACGACCTCGACGAGGAGGTGGTGAGGCGGGTGTTCGTCGCTTTGCGCGATGGGCGGGAGATGCTCGCCGCACGCCATCCCGTCTTCCGCGACCTTAGCCCGGCGATGCTCGCCCGGCCGCGCTCGTCGCTTGCCTTGCATCCGGCTATCGCCGCGCTGGCGCTGTGATCCCAGGACGGTTCGACGCGCCGGTGGGCGCGGCCCTGCTCGCACTGGTCGCGCTGGCAGCCCTCGACGTGCCGGGCCGGCTTGGGCTCGTGCTCGGCACCGAACCGGTGCTCGCCCTCGCCCTTGCTGGTTCGACCCTCGTTTTCGCTGTCGCCCCGAAGACGGGCGCTGCACCGGCGATTGGCAGACGGGCGGCGCTCGTTGTCGCCGCCGCAGTGCTCTCCGCGCTCGCAGCCTGTGCGCCCGCCGTGACGGCCTTGCTCGCCGCGCCGCCGGCCTGGACGGTCGCCATCGCGGCCGCTGCGCTGGTGGCCCTTGGCTTCGCTGTCTACAACGCTTTCGGACTGGTGCTTCCCCTCGCAGCCATCCTGCTCGGCCTCTTCGTGGCCCTGATTGCGCCCGGCTTGCCGCCGGCCTGGCGGCTCGGCGACGTCGACGCGGTTCGGCTCGCCGTCTTCCTCGTTTTCGACGGCAACGCGATGCTCGGCCGTCTGCTCGACCTCGCCCTGCACACCATCGCCCCCTTCGTGCTGCTCGGCGTTGCGCTGAAGGACCTCGGTGGTTTGCGCGGCCTGGTCGCGGCAATCGCAGGCGGAATGGGGGCGATGCCGGGCGGGGCGGCGAAGGCGGCCATCTTCGCCTCCGCCACCTTCGGCACGCTGTCGGGAAGCGCGGTGGCCAATGTGGCGATGGCAGGGTCGGTCACCATCCCGGCTATGATCCGTGCCGGGCACACGCCCGAGGAGGCGGCCGGCATCGAAGCCGCAGCGTCGACGGGCGGACAACTGATGCCGCCCATGCTCGGCGCGACCGCCTTCCTGATCGCCGACACGCTCGGCATCCCCTACGTTCGCGTCGCCGCTGCCTCGGTTGTTCCCGCCCTGCTCTATTTCGGCGCCCTCCTCTTGGTGGTCGATCTCTCGGCACGGCGGCGCGCGATGGGCCCCGTCGCGGAGCGGACGGACGAGAGGACCGCGCGTCGCGCCAGCACGCCGGCGGGCGAAACCTTCGGCGCTCTCGCCTCCTGCGGTCTCCTCCTTTGGCTTCTGTTTAGCACCGCGACCCCGCCTGGAGAGGCGGCGCTTGCCGCCACTGGTCCCGTCGTCTTGGGTGCGATCCTGACGCGACCGCAGCGTGCAGCGAGGCGGCTTGGCCACTTCGCCGCCGAAGCCGCCCTTGGGGTTGCGGGCCTGCTCCTGCTCGCCGCGGCTTCGGCGGTTCTCCTCGGCCTTTTGGCCGTCAACGGACTGGGCTCGCTGCTCGCACTCCGCCTCGCCGCACTCGCTGATCACGGCGCGGTGGCCCTGCTGTTCGCCTCCGCCGCTCTGG
The DNA here is from genome assembly GCA_937928775.1 of uncultured Elioraea sp. Taxonomy (GTDB): domain Bacteria; phylum Pseudomonadota; class Alphaproteobacteria; order Acetobacterales; family Acetobacteraceae; genus Elioraea. The sequence goes on from CALFVI010000076.1 coordinate 3,902, forward strand.
CCCTGCTGCTCGGCCTCGGCCTGCCCACCCTCGGTGTCTATGTGCTCATGGCCAGCATCGCTGCCCCCGCGCTGACAGAAGCGGGCATCTCGCCCCTGGCCGCACATCTCTTCCTCACCTGGTTCGGGGTGCTGGCGATGATCACGCCTCCGGTCGCGCTTGCCACCTACGCGGCGGCGGCGATTGCCGGCTGTTCCCCCTGGCGGGCAGCGCTCGCCAGCCTGCCGCTCTGGCCAGGGCTCGTCCTTTTGCCGTTCGCCTTCGCCTTCGCCCCGGCACTGCTTGATCCGACCGCGCCGGTCGCCCTGCTTGCAGCGCTCGGCCCCGCCCTGATCGCGCTCGCCCTCGTCACCGCCGCTGCTGCAGGCTGGGCCTTGCGGCCCCTCACGGCCAGCGAGCGCGTATTCGCCTCGGTCGGCGGGCTCGCCACCCTCGCCGCGCTGGCACCGGGGCTGCCCCCGTTCGTTCCGACCGGCCTGACCGCCGCCGGTGCGCTGTGCGCCGGCTGGCTTCTCTATCCTCGCCGGGGCGGTGCCCTCGCCCGGCCCGGCATTGCCCGGAGATCCGCATGACCGGACCGCACTCGCAGACCCGGCAACCCGCCTGCACGGTGCGGGCGCCCGCCGCCACGCCAGCAATCCCCTCGCCGCTCGCGATCTGGCTTTACGCCGCCCGCGTGCGCACTCTGCCCGCCTCGGTCGCTCCCGTGGTGATGGGGATCGCCCTCGCCGCCGGAGACGGCACCGCGCATGCCGCCTCGGCTCTCGCCGCCCTGCTCGGCGCGCTCCTGATCCAGATCGGCACCAATTTCGCCAACGACTATTCCGATTTCGCGAACGGGGTGGACCATGTCACGGCGGGCGGGCGGCGGCGGGTTCTGCCGGAGGGGCTGCTCACGCCGCGGCAGGTGCTGGCTGCCACCGTCCTCAGCTTCGCGCTTGCGGTGCTGATCGGGCTGTTTCTGGTCGCCCGCGCGGGCTGGCCGATCGTGATCGTCGGCCTCGCCTCCATCCTTGCCGGCGTGCTCTACACGGGAGGCCCCGCGCCCTATGGATACCGCGGCCTCGGCGAAGTGTTCGTGCTGATTTTCTTCGGCCCCGTGGCAGTGGCCGGCACTTACTACGTGCAGGCGTTGACCCTCGATTGGCGGCCCATCGTCGCCGGGCTGGGTCCGGGGCTGCTCTCGGTCGCCATTCTCGCCGTCAACAACCTCCGCGACATCGAGAACGATCGCGCCCGCGGCAAACGGACCCTTGCGGTCATGCTTGGGCGAGGCTTCGCACGGGCCGAAATCGTCACAGCACTCGTGCTTGCCGCTACCCTGCCGGCGTCTTTCGTGCTCGCTGGCGCGGCCGGCCCGGCCCTGTTCGCCGCTTCTCTCATGCTTCCGGCGGCACTGCCCACCCTGCGGCTTGTCCTGACCAGCAACGACGGGGCGGCGCTCGACGCTGGAGTGGCGCGCACCGGAAAGCTGCTCGTGCTGTATGCTGGGCTGTTCTCGCTGGGTTGGCTCTTCTGAGGCGCCAGCCTAGCTTTCAGGGCAGCGGTCGGGCGGCGAGAGGAAGTCCGACCGGTGCCCCCCGCGGGGGCTCTTCGGCACGAACGGCGCTGGTGGCGAGTTCCGCCTCCAGCTGTTCGGCGCGGCGGCAAATTTCCCGCGTCAGCATGCGGAAGAGGAACCGGTGCGCAGGTTCCATGGCCCGCCAATACAAAATCCCCGCAAGCCCGCGCGGGCGCCAATAGGCTGTGGCCGAAACGACCGTCCCGGCCGCCTCCCGGCGAATGACGAACTCGAGTACGCCACGGCCGGGCGCCTTCATGCCGAACAGGAGGCTTAGGCGATGTGGCGCGTCGGCAACCAGGACCGTCCAGGAATCGATGCGATCGCCTGGGCGCAGGGCCCCATCCTTCGGGCGACGACGAACCATCCCTTCCCCGCCGACCAGGGCGTCTATCGCCTCGCGCACCGTCCACAACGCATTCAGGGTGAAGTAGCGGTTCTCGCCGCCGATCGCGGAAACGACGCGCCAGACGCTCTCGGGACTCGCTCTGGTTCGCGCTTCCCCTCCGGCGCGGTAGGGGTAGGCGAGATGCTCATCCGCCGTCGTCATCCGTCTCCTCCGGGGCAAGCCGCCCTTTCGCCCCGCAGCCGATGCCTGCAGTCTACCGACGATATGGAAAGCGGCCTCGTTCGGGACTGATCTGGATCAAAATTTGCGCCGGGGGGTTGGGTGGATACTGTGCGTGCAATTGCCGTCACTGGCGGAACGGGATTCATTGGCGAACGACTCATCGCGGCCTGTCGCGAAGCGGGGGTCGAGGTCCGGGTGCTGACACGCAGCCCCGCGCGCGGCAGGGCAATCTATCCGCCGCGCACCTTCCCGCACGTGCGCATCGAGGCCTGGACGCCGGGAACGGTCGGGCCGTGGGTCTCCGCCCTCACGGGCGTGGATGCGGTGGTGCATCTCGCCGGCTCACCGATCGCCGGCCGCTGGAGCCCCGCCTTCAAGCGGGAGATCCTCTCCAGCCGCGAGATCGGCACGCGCACCATCGTCACCGCCCTCGCCCGCGCCGATCCCTGCCCGCCGGTCTTCGTTTCCGCCTCCGCCTGCCGTTTTTACGGGCCCGACGCGGAAACCCTCTTTAGCGATGCGGCGGAGCATCCACCGGGCAAGGACTATCTCGCCCAGGTCTGCCTCGCCTGGGAGAGGGAGGCGGCGCGCGCCGAAGAGTTCGGCCTCAGACGGGTAACGCTGCGTTTCTCCATCGTGCTCGGCATGACGCGGCGCTTCCGCGAGGCGCTGAGCAAGATCCGACCCTTCCTCGGCGGGCGGATCGGTTCTGGCCGGCAATGGGCCTCTTGGGTGCACCGCGATGATGCCGTGGCGGCGATCCTGCGCGCCGTGCGGGACCCTGGCATGCGCGGCACCTACAATGTCACCTCGCCTAATCCGGTGCGGATGGACGAGGTGACGTCGGCCTTTGGCGCTGCTGTCGGGTCCCGCTTTCGTCTGCCGGTGCCGTCCTTCGTGCTCGAGGGGCTGCTGGGCGACGGCGCCACCATCCTGCTGGACGGGCAGCGCGTGATCCCCGCGCGCTTGCTGGAAGCGGGCTTCACCTTCCGCTTCCCGGACATCGGGCCAGCGGTGCGCGACGTGCTGGCGGGGTGAACCGACGCTGGGCTCAGGCGCTTCTTTCCGCCCCCCGCACAATCGCGGCGGTGAGGCGGGCCAGCACGAGCCGGTGGAACGGGGCGAGGATGTACCAATACATCAGCCCCCAGAAGCCCCGCGGATGCCAATGGATGGTGGCCGAAAAAACGCGGCGCACGCCATCATCCTCGATCGTAAACTCGAACCCGCCTGCACCCGGTGCACGCAGGGTGGAGAGGAGGACGAGCGAGGCGGGAGGGACCACGCCGTGCACGCGCCAGACATCGAAGCGCTGCCCAGGCTGGAACGGCCCAGCCTCACGCGCGGGGGCGATCTCGCCGCCCAACGCCCGCTCGATCGCCCGGCGCATCGCCCAGAGGGGGCGAAGCGACAGCGCGCCGCCATCGGCCGTGCCGAAGCGTTCGAGCGACTGCCACAGTGCTTCGGCCGAAGCAACGGTGCCCCTCGCCCGCCGCATCGCGACACCGTAGTACGCGACCTCGTGCCGCATGCCCCGTAGATCGAAGGCTCCCTCGCGCCAGCGTCCGTGCGAAAGACGTTCCCGCTCGCGCGCCATGGCACGCCGCACCGCCGCATCGAAGCCGATGCGCGCAGGCGCCACCGCCTCCAGGCGCGGATCCTTCGTCGCGCTGAGATCGTGTTTCAGTCCCGTGATCAAGGCGCGCGCGATCGAAGCCGGTGTCGAGGTGACGAACTCGATCCAATAGGCGGAGAGTTCCGGCGTGAGCAGAGGCACGCGGATGATCACCGGCCGGCGTTTGCCCAGCGCATCCGCAAGTCGCAGCATCATCTCCTCATAGGAGAGCCGATCGGGGCCCGCGGTCTCAATCACCGCCCCGGCTACGCCGTCGAGTGTGCCGAGAGCCTCCAGCTGGTCGAGCAGATCATCGAGTGCGATGGGCGGTGAGAGCGACCGCACCCAGCGCGGGGCGACCATGACGGGCAAGTTGGCGACCAGGTCGCGCATCACCTCGAAGGCCGCCGACCCCGGCCCGATGATGATGCCGGCACGAAGTTCGACCACGTCCGGATGATGGCGGCGCAGGATTTCGCCGGTCTCGACGCGGGAGGCGAGATGCACGGTGTCGACGTCGCGCGGCGCGAGCCCGCCGAGATAGATGATGCGACGGACGCCCGCCTCGCGCGCGGCTTTGGCGAAGGTTTCCGCCGCCGCCCGGTCGAGGTCCGGGAAGCGCTTGCCGGCGGTCATCGAATGCACGAGATAAAAGGCAAGGTCGACGCCGGCGAGAGCGGGGGTGAGGGAGGCGCGGTCGGTCGCATCGCCGCGCATGATGTCCACCCCCTGCCAGCCTTCTGCCTCGGCACGGCGCGTGTTACGAGCGAGCACGCGAACCCGCCAACCGCGCGCTGCGAGATGGGGAACGAGGTGGCGGCCGACGAACCCCGAACCGCCGACGACAAGCACGGTGTTTCCGTGCCCTGTGCGTTCCGCCTTCGTCGTGACGCCAGAGATTGTTGCCATCACCCGTCGTCCGCCTCGCTCTCCTGCAGCGAGGTTGGAAGGCAAGCGGGGCGGTGCAAGGGGTGATCAGCCGCGGTCCCGCGTGTAGTCGATGGCGCAAAACGTTCCGCCTTGGAAGCGTTCTGCTACCGGATCGTCGCCCACCCGGCTCTCGAGGGTGGGAGCGAAGGGATCGGCGCTGTCCTGCGGCTGCCAGCCGATCACGGCGCGGTCGTCGCGGCGCCAGAAGCTGCGCGCGTTCGCCGAGGCTCCCCAAATCGTTGCGACACCCACTTGGCTTGCCAGGGCGGCGCATATCACGAGGCGCGCCAAGTCGGCATAGGAGAGCCAAGTCGAGAGCATCCTCGCGTCGCGGGGCTCAGGGAAACAGGACCCGATGCGCAGGATCACGCTCTCCACACCGTGCTTGTCGAAATACAGCCGCGCCATCAGCTCGCCGAAGGCCTTGCTCAGGCCATAGTAGCCGTCGGGTCGGAAGGCACAGTCGGCATCGAGTGGTGTCGTCCGTTCATAGAAGCCGATGACGTGGTTCGAGGAGGCGAAGACGACGCGTGCCCCCTCACGCCGCGCCGCCTCGTAGACGTGATAGAGGCCGCGGATGTTCGGGCCGACCACCTCCTCGAAGGGACGCTCCACCGAAACGCCGCCGAAATGGAGGATCGTTCCCGCTCCTTCGCAAAGGCGAAGGATGGCGGCACCGTCCTCAAGGTCGGCCACGATGAATCGCGCGGCTGGCGGCAGCGGGTCAGGAAAGGGCACGATGTCGGTGAGCACGAGCGGCCAGCTGGCTTCACCAAGACGGCGGGCAAGTTCGCGCCCGAGTGCCCCGGAGGCACCGGTGAGGACGACGGGGCGGAGAGGCGTGCGCATCGCGGGCACGCTCAGTCAGCGAAGCGTGCAACAGAAACGCCCGGATTCTCGGCACGCATCGCGAACAGGGCGCCTGAGAGCGGATGGTCGCCAACCATCTCGGCGCCGAGCGTGGTGCGCAGGCTGGTCCAGACGATGGTGCGGAGATCCTCCCCGGCGAAACAGGGCATGGTGGGGCCGGGAACGGGGAAAGGGTCGGAGGAGAGGAGCGTGCCGTCGGGCAGATAGCGGTTGATGCGGCCGAGCCGCACACCGGCCGACCAATAGACCCCGGCGGCATCGAACGCGGCACCGTCAGGCTTGCCGTGCACGGCGGGGTCCGGTGTCGCGATCCGCCGCCGGTTGCACGCCTCGCCGGTCGCCGGGTTGAAGTCCCAGGCGTCGATCCAGCCCTCGCCGCTGTCGGAGTGCAGCATCGTCCGCCCGTCCGCCGTCCAGGCAAGCCCGTTCGAAGTGACAAGCCCAGCCGCGATCTCGCGCCACGCGCCATCGGGGCTGATGCGGAAGAGGCGCGCCACCGGTCGGCGCGGGGAACGTTCGTCCATCGACCCGACCCAGAACGCGCCATCGGGTCCGACCTTGCCGTCGTTCAGCCGCGCGAAGGGAGGGATCGGCTCCGGGCGGCAGAGAAGCTCGGCGCGGCGATGACGCCAATCGTACAGGATCACCTCGTGGCGCAGTGCGACGATCCAGCGCCCAGACCGGCAGAGGCCGAAGCTTCCGACCTCGGAAGCGAACAGCCAGGTGTCGAGATGCGCGCCCGCGAGTGAGAAGGCATGGATCGCGCAGGCCCAGATGTCGGCGACGAGCAGCCGCCCGTGCTCTGCATCCCACACGGGGCTTTCGCCGAGTGAAAGTCTGACGTTCGGCGTCAGCAGCGTGATCTCAAACATCTCTGTTCCATCTCCCTCGCGGCCTGCCGGCCGTCCGCGTCAGACCGCGCCGAGCACAGCTCTCGGCAGGGCGAGCGACAGCGGCGGAACGTAGGTGACGAGCATGAGCGCGACGAGGATGGCACCCCAGAAAGGCCAGATCGAGCGCATCACCTCCTCCATCCGCACGCGCCCGATCGCACAGCCAACGAAGAGGACGGACCCCACGGGCGGCGTGGTCAGGCCAAGCCCCAGATTCATCATCATCACCATGCCGAACTGAACGGGATCGACCCCGATCGCCCGCGCCACGGGCAGGAAGATCGGCGTGCAGATGAGGATGAGCGCGGCCATGTCCATGATCGTGCCGAGGGCAAGCAGGGCAAGATTGATCAGCGCGAGCAGAAGGATGGGGTCGGCCGAGGTAGCCAGCATGGCGGTCGCCAAGCGCTCTGGCACCCGGTGCAGAGCGAGCATGTAGGCGAAGGCGGCCGCAGAGCTGACGAGAAGGAGGACCACAAGAGACAGCAGCCACAGTTGGCCGAGTCTTGGGAAGGCGGCCGCAGAGCTGACGAGAAGGAGGACCACCGCGGTGGTGCGCAC
>CALFVI010000077.1 GCA_937928775.1 uncultured Elioraea sp.
GGCCTGGCTGCCGGGCGGAACGATCCGGTCCTCGGCCGAACCGCGGGCAAGAGCGAGCGCCCCGGCGGCGGTATCGGCCAGAGCGGCGCGGACAGTGAAGCCCGCGCGGCGAAGCCGGCCGGCGGCGGCCGCGAGCAAGCCCGGCTCGCCGCCGAACAGATGGGCGCAGCCGGTAATGTCGAGGATCAGCGCATCGGGCGGGGCGGGGGCGGCGAGGGGGGTGAAGCCGCTCGCCCAGCCGGCAAGGGCGCGCAGGGCGGCGGCATCGGCGGTAGGAGCGGCGGGCAGGGCGACGAGCGAGGGCAGGGCGGCGAGCGCATCGGCGAACGGCAAGCCGGGGAAGAGGCCCGCCCGTTCCGCCGCCGCATTGACGGTGGCGAGGCGTCGTGCCGACCCGACTGCCTCCCAGGTCGCGCAGGGGCGGCGGTACAGGGCGGGGTCGCGGCGCGCCAGCCGGTCGGTGGCGAGGCGGGGAAGGTGGAGGGCGAGGAAACGCCGGGCCTCAGCCATCGCCTCCCTCCTCGACGAGAAGGGTGTGGCGAGTCTCGTTCCACTGCACGGTCCAGGCCGCGGGGTCGCCACCGCGGGCACGCAGGAGGTCGAGCCGCCAGCGCGGGGCAGGCATCAGGTGGGCGGGGCCTGGAGAGCCGGGCAGGGACGATACTCGCCAGCGGCTGCGCGCGGCGGAGGGGGCGCGCCCCTCCATATCCTGCAGCAGGATCAGCCCCGTGCAGCCGCTTTCCTCGGCCGCAAGGTGAAGGCGGCGCGAGGCGGCAAGGGAAAGCGTTGGCGCAAACAAGAGAACGGCATCCAAGGCCTTGCTCCTGAAACATTCCTCTGCCGCCCAGAGCAGGTCCTCGGGCCGCGCGCGCACCACCAGAAGGCCGGCAGGATCGATCCCCCAGGTACGAAGCCCGGCCGGAAACGGGTCGGGCCGGGTGGCGATCCAGGCGACGGAGGGCCCTGCCCGGGCGGCGACCAGGCAGGCGAAGGCCACCCCTGCCCCCTCGTCGACGGCGACGATCTCATGCAGCGCGCCGCGACAAAGCCCGCGCCAGGGCAAAGCGCGGTCGATCGCCGGGGCGAGCGGCAGCGGCGAGAGGGCCGGGCGCGCTGGCGGTGCCTCCAGCCGGGCGAGGCGGGCCCGCAGGCGGTCGAGCACGGTGCGGCGATCATCCGTTGCATGGGGGGTGGCCGGCATGGGGTCCTCGCGCGTGTTCTAGATTTGTTCTAGTCTGGAGGGCGCAAGTCAACCGCGCGCGGGGTGGGGGTTCGCGCCGGCTGCAGCCTGACCCACATCAAGGTGGCACGGCGCGCGCCTGTGCTCTATGGTATCTTCGTCAAACCGAAGGAAAGGGGTTTCGCTATGAAGATGGAACTGAACATGGGCACGGCCGACCGCGCGATCCGCGCTGCGGTGGGGGTGCTGTTGATCGCGCTCGCGCTGTTTGGCCAAATCGGGCTCTGGGGCTACATCGGGGTGGTGCCGCTCGTCACCTCCATCCTTGGTTTCTGCCCGGCGTACACGCTGCTCGGCATGAACACCTGCGGCACCTCGAAGGCCTAAAAGGGGGGCGGGGGTGGCCGTCGCGCTGCCCCCTCGGTCTTTCCCCTCTCCGGTCAGACGCCGAGATAGGCCTCGCGCAGCCTCGGGTCGCGCAGCAGAGCGCGCGCCTCGCCCTCGTGGGTGACGCGGCCGGTTTCCAGCACGTAGCCGCGATCGGCGATAGCGAGGGCGGCGGCGGCGTTCTGCTCGACCAAAAGCACGGTGAGGCCCCGCGCCCGCAACCCAGCCACCACTTCCAGGATCTGATCCACCAGCAAGGGCGCAAGCCCCATCGACGGCTCATCGAGCAGGAGAAGACTCGGGCGGCTCATCAGCGCCCGGCCAATGGCGAGCATCTGCTGCTGCCCGCCAGACAGCCCCGCCGCCGGTAGCCGGCGCTTCTCGGCCAGCACCGGAAACAAGGCGTAGACCTGATCCAGGCCCTCAGCCGCGTGCTCGGCCCCGCGGCGGAAGGCGCCAAGGAGGAGATTGTCCTCCACCGTCAGGGGGCCGAATACCTGCCGCCCCTCAGGCACCTGGGCGATGCCGCGCGCGACGCGCGCGTGCGGGGGAAGGGTCTCGATGCGCTCGCCCTCGAACAGGATCGTGCCTGCGGTGATCGGTTGCACGCCGGAGATCGCGCGCAACAGGGTCGTCTTGCCCGCGCCGTTGGCGCCGATGAGCGCGACGATCTCGCCTGCCCGCACCTCGAGCCCGACCCCTTTGATCGCCTCGATGCGGCCATAGGCGGACCGCAGCCCCTCAACCCGAAGCATGTGCCGCCTCCGCCGCGTGCCGCCCCAAATAGGCCGCCACCACCTCCGGGTTGGCGCGCACCTCGGCCGGTGTGCCTTCCGCCAGTATCCGCCCGTGGTTCAGCACCAAGATGTGGGTTGAGATGCGCATCACGAGCTTCATGTCGTGCTCGACCAGCACCACCGCCACCCCACGCTCTGCGATGGTCACGATCAGGCGGTCGATTTCCTCCGTCTCCACCGCGTTGCAGCCGGCAGCGGGTTCATCGAGCAGCAGCACCTTGGGCTCGGCGGCGAGGGCACGGGCAATCTCAAGCCGCTTCAGCGCGCCGTAGGGCAACGCACCGGCAGGGTCGTCCGCGCGCTTCTCCAGGCCCACGAAGGCGAGAAGCTCGCGCGCCCGCGCGCGCGTCGCGCGGTTCTGCCGCAACACCGAAGGCAGGCGCAACAAGGCGGGGATGAGGCCGCGCTCCTCGTGCAGATGCCGCCCGACCATGACGTTCTCCAGCACGGTCATCCGGAGGAAGATCTGCAGGTTCTGGAAGGTGCGGCAGAGCCCGCGCGCGGCGAGGAGATGGGGAGGCAGCGCGGTGACGTCCTCGCCCGCGAGCAGGACCTTTCCGGAATCAGGCCGATACAGACCCGAGACGATGTTGAACAGCGTGGTCTTGCCCGCCCCGTTGGGGCCGATGATGGAGAACACCTCGCCCGCCCGCGCGGCGAACGACACATCATCGAGCGCGCGCACGCCGCCAAAGGAAATGCCGACCCCGCGGGCCTCGATGATCGGCGTGCTCATGCCACCGCCCTCCGCGGCAAGAGCGCAGCAAGCCCCGGTACGATGCCCTGGCGAAGGAAGATCATGAACAGGATGATCATCAGGCCGAGCACCGCGTGCTCGTAGTCGTGGAACACGGTGAGCGCCTGCGGCAGCACGGTGAGGATTGCGGCCCCCACGATCGCGCCCAGGGTGGAGCCCATGCCGCCAATCACCACCATGGTGACGAGCTCGATGGAATGGAGAAAGTCCGCCACCTGCGGGGTGACGAAGCGGTTGAACAGGCCGAGCAGGGAGCCAGCGAGCGCGGCGTAGATCGCAGCCATGACGAAGACGACGAGCTTGCTGCGCGCGACATCAATGCCAGCGACGCGCGCGGCCACTTCGCTGTCATGCAGCGCCCGCAGCGCCCGTCCTAACGGGCTGTCCTCGAGGTTCAGCGCCAGCCACACGCCGAGGAGCAAGACTGCGCCGGTGATCCAGTACCAGGTCTCTGCCCCTGCCACGCGCCAGCCGAACAAGACAAGGCGCGGCACCTGAATGCCGTCGGGCCCGCCCGTCAGCGCGACCTCGCTGTTCAGCACCAGCCAGACGAGGATGCCGAGACCGAGGGTGGCGACTGCAAGGTAGTGCCCGCGCAGCCGCAGAATGGGCCTGCCGACGAGGAGCGCGAGCAGGCCAGAGAGGACGAGCCCGGCGAGCGCCGAGAGCAGGGGGTCGAGCCCCAGGTGGCGCGGGCCGAGCGCCACCGCATAGGCGCCGATGCCGAAAAAGCCCGCATGCCCGAGGCTCACCTGGCCGGCAAGGCCCATCAGCAGGTTGAGCCCCACCGCGGCAAGCGCCTGGATCCAGACCAGGGTGGCAACACGGAGGTGGAACGAGGAGGGCAGCAGGAGGGGAAGGGCGGCGAAGGCCGCGAGAAAGAGGAGAAGCGTCGCGTGACGGGCGGAAACACGCATGGCTCAGACGCGCTCCACCGCCCGCTTGCCAAAGAGGCCCTGCGGCAGAACGAACAGCACGGCGATGATGACGACGAAGGCGACCGCGTCCTTGTAGGTCGAGGAGAGGAAGCCGGCGGCGAGCGCTTCGAGCAGGCCGAGCACCAGCCCGCCCGCCACCGCGCCGACGGGGTTGCCGATGCCGCCCAGCATGGCCGCGGCGAAGCCCTTCAGCGCGAGCAATGTGCCAACGGTGACGGAAGTCAGGGTGATCGGCGTGACCAGAATGCCGGCGAGCGCCCCGATCGCCCCCGAAACACCAAAGGCGAGCGCGAGCACGAGCGTGGTGTCGATGCCCACCAGGCGCGCGGCGAGGCGGTTGGCCGCGGTGGCGCGCACCGCCTTGCCGAGCAGCGTCCGCTCCATGAACAGCCAGAGTGCGGCGACGATGACCGCCGCCCCGCCCAAGACCCAAAGGCTCTGCGGCAGGATGCTCGCGCCTAGCACCGCGATCGGATCCTCGCCGGAGAAGGCGGGAAAACGGTGAAATTGCTTGTCGAACATGATCTGCGCCAGCCCGCGGATTAGGATCGAGGCGCCGATCGTGATGATGATGAGGGTAACGGCGTTGGCCCCGCGCGCGGGTTCGATAGCGAAACGGTGTACGGCAAGCCCGGTCGCCACCGCGACAACGATCGCAAGCAGCGCGGCGAGCGGCAGCGGCACACCTGCGGCGTGGGCGAACACCGTGACCATCCCACCCAGCATGACAAACTCGCCCTGGGCGAAGTTGATCACGTCGGAGGCGTTGTAGATCAGCGTGAACCCCAGCGCGACGAGGGCGTAGACCGCGCCGACGGTGAGGCCGGAGAAGACGAACTGCAGGAGCTGGTCCATCGGCTTTGGCTCGCGCAGGCGCTTTGGTGCGGCGGGCGATGACGGCAAGACGGCAAGGGGTGGCCCGGTCTCCCGGCACCACCCCGCGCTTTCTCCGTCAGTCGACCAGCGTCCAGGTTCCGCCACGGATCTCGATCATGCGGAAGGCGGAGAGATCGAGACCCATGTGGTCGGTCGCACTCATGTTCACCACGCCGCCGGTGCCGATGAAGCCGCGCGTGGCGCGGATCGCGTCGCGGATCTTCGTCCCGTCGGTGGAGTTCGCGCGTTTGATCGCCTCGACCAGGATCATCAGCCCGTCATAGGCGTGGCCGCCGAAGGTGGAGACCGGCTGGTTCTGCGTGCTCTCGAACGTTTGCTTGTACTCCATCACCACGCGCTTCTGCGGGTCATTGTCGGCGAGCTGCTCTGCAACCAGCAGAGCGGCGGCTGGCAGACGCACGCCTTCCGCGGCCGCGCCGGCGAGCTCAATGAAGCTGCGCGAGGCCACACCGTGGCTTTGATACAGAGGCACGCCCATGTTGAGCTGGGCGAAGTTGCGGGTGACGATGGCAGGGCCTTGGCCGAAATCGGCATTGATCACCGCCTGCACCCCGCCAGGCACGTTGCGAATGCGCGTCAGTTGCGGCGTCATGTCGGTATCACCCGGCCCGTAGCGTTCATCGGCGACGATCTGAACGCCGAAATCGCCGGCCACGCGCAGGCACTGGTTGCGCATCGAGGCGCCGAAGCCGCCAGTGCCGCTGATCAGCCCGACTCGCGTCAGGCCACGCTTGCGCAGGTCGGTGAAGATCTTCTCGCACGCCATCTTGTCGGTGTGCGGCGTCTTGAAGGTGAAGGGCTTGACGGGTTCGATGATCTCGATCCCGCCCGCGAGGCTGATGAAGGGGATCTTCGCCTCCTCGAACACCGGGATCATCGCCAGCGAGGTGCCGGTGGTGGTGCCGCCGACGACGGCGATGACGCGGTCGTCCTCAACGAGGCGGGTGGCAAAGGTGCGCGCACGGTTGGCATCGCCTCCGTCATCGTAGAGGACGAGTTCGAGGCGACGTCCGAGCACCCCGCCCGCCTGGTTGATCCGCTCGATGTAGAGCCGGAGCGTGCGCGCCTCGGGGTCGCCCAGGAAGGACGCCGGCCCGGTGACGGAGAGCACCGAGCCGATGCGGATCGGCGCCTGGGCGAGGCTGGGGGTGGCGAGGGCAAGGAGGGCGGCGCCTGCAAGGCCCCCGATGAGCTGTCTCCTCTGCATGGTCGTTCTCCCGTGCTTGTGGTTGGTGGTTCAGGCCGCCCGCTTGATGGTGACGAAGCGGAAACGATCTGCGACGAAGTTGGCATCGGTCAGCGTGGCGTTGCCGGCGGGGTTGAGGCCCGACACGTGCAGATCGCTGAACGCCGCTGACTGGTTGACGAACACCTCGCCTGTGAGGTTGATGGCAAGCGGGGCGCCGGCGCGGGCAAAGGCCCGTTTCGCGCGCGCGATGAAGCCCTCGTCGGTGGCGTAGAGGGCGGCGGTGATCGCGCCCCTCTCAGCCGCCATGCGCGCGGCGCGGGCGAGTGCCTCCTCGGCGTCGCGGCAGCGGATAAGGAAAGCGATCGGCCCGAAGCGTTCCTCGCCATAGGCCGCCTCGTTCTCCGCCTCGACCGCGACAAGGAGTGGGGTGGCGGTGCGGGCGTTGCCGGCCTGGGGCAGAGGGGCAGAGTCGCGCACAATGCGGCCGAGGCGACGACAATCCGCGACCCGTTCAAGCGTGGCTGGCGAGGCGATGGCGCCGCACACGGATTGGGCGCGCGCAGGGTCGGCGAGCAGCGAATCGATCGCGGCGGCGATGTTGCGCGCCACCTCGTCGAAGCTTTTTCGGCCCTCGTTCGTTTCGATGCCTGCCGCGGGGATGAACAGGTTCTGCGGCGCGGTGCACATCTGCCCCGAGTAGAGGGAGAGTGAGAAGGCGAGGTTGGCGCACATGGCGCGGAGATCGTGCGCGGCGGCGATGACCACCGGGTTCACGCCGGCCGCCTCGGTGAACAGGCGGGCATGGCGCACGTTCTGTTCGAGCCAGCGGGAAAATCCGGGAGAGCCGGTGAAATCCACCGTGCCGATGGCGGGGTGCAGCGCGAGACGCTGCGCGATCGGCGCCTCCGGCGTATCGGCAGCGAGCTGCACGATGTCTGGGTCGAAGCCCGCTTCGCGCAGCACGGCGCGCGCGGTGCGCACGGTGAGTGCCAGCGGCAGGATCGCATTCGGGTGCGGCTTGATGATTGCCACGTTGCCGACGGCAAGCGAGGCGAACAGGGCGGGGTAGGCGTTCCAGGTTGGGAACGTGCTGCAGCCGATGATGAGCGCGATGCCGCGCGGGATGGCGAGCCATTCCTTGTTGAGAACGAGCGTGGTCTTGCCGGCGGGCTTTTCCCAGCGCGCGGCGCGGGGTAGGCGGGAGAGTTCGGCCCAGGCCATCGCCACCGCCTCCAGGCCACGGTCCTGGGCATGCGGCCCGCCTGCTTGGAAGGCCATGACAAAGCCCTGGCCCGTGGTGTGCATCACCGCGTTGGCGAGAAGGAAGGACTCGCGATTAAGACGCGCGAGGATCTCGAGCGCGACGCCAGCGCGCGCCTCGGCGCTTGCCTCCGCCCAGGTATCGGCGGCGCGACGGGCGGCGGAGACCAGAGCCTCCGTATCCGGGCGCGGATAGGTGATGCCGAGCTCGAGCCCCCAAGGCGAAACCTCCGCCCCGATCGGCGCGCCGTGGCTTGCCTGGTCAAGCGGGAAGGGGCCGCCGAGCAGAGCTCGAAACGCAGCCTCGCCGTCCGCCTTCGCCGTCTCGCCATAGATCTTGCTGGAGGGCAGGTCCGGATACGCTGACCAATGGCTGCGGCTGCGCAGGGCTTCAAGCGCCTGCTCTAGCGTGGCGCGGTGGCGTTCGAACAGCGCCTCTGCCGTCGGTGGCTGCAGCATGGTTTCCGTTTCCTCCGCGCCAGCGATTGACGCCCGGCCTTATTGCACGCAATGATTGACCGGCCGGTCGATGAATGCAAGCCAGATTTTGCGGCCCCGACGTCAAGGCGCAGGTCGGCGGGAGTGAACGGGCAGATCGGCGGGAGGGAACGGAAAATGAGCGAGCCGGTGGTGCTGGAACGGCTCGGCACGGTGCGGCGGATCACGCTGAACAGGCCCGATCGCCTGAACGCGTTCGATGACGCGATGCATGCGCGCTTTGCCGCAGTGCTGGACGAGGTGGCAGCGGATGGTTCGGCGCGGGCGGTTCTGTTGACAGGGGCGGGCCGGGCCTTCTCTGCCGGGCAGGACCTGGACGCGGTGAAAGGCGAGGGCGATCTGGGCGCGGTTTTGGAGCGCAGCTGGAATCCGCTGATGCGCCGCCTCGCCGCCTTCCCGATGCCAACCGTCGCCGCGGTGAACGGTGTGGCCGCAGGGGCTGGACTGGCGCTGGCTTTGGCGTGCGACGTCGTTCTCGCCGCACGCTCGGCGAAACTCCTGCTCGCCTTCGTGCGCATCGGCCTGGTGCCGGACAGCGGGGCGTCGTGGCAGCTTGCGCGTCTTCTCGGCCCTGCTCGGGCGCGCGGCTTCGCCATGCTTGGCGAGACCATAAGCGGCGAACAGGCCGACGCCTGGGGGCTGATCTGGCGCGCAGTGGAGGATGCAGCGCTGGCAGACGAGGCGCTTTCGGTAGCGAATCGTTTCGCTGAAGGGCCAAAGGCAGCGCTCATTGCTACCCGTCGGCTGATCACCGAGGCGACCACCAGCACGCTTGCCGAGGCGCTGGCGCGCGAGACGGAGGCGCAACGCCATGCGGGGCAGGGCATGGAGTATGCCGAAGGCCTCTCTGCCTTCCTCGCCAAACGCGCGCCGAACTTCGCGAAACTTCCCCGCACGGATGGAACCTCGGCATGAGCACCGACAGCACCGCACGCGCGAACGCAGCTGAGGTCGCCGCCGCCATGTGGGCCGAGGACAACGCCTCGCAGGGCCTCGGCATGCGCCTCGAGCAAGCCAGCGAGGGCCGCGCGGTACTCTCGATGCCGGTGACGGAGACGATGGTGAACGGCCATGGCATCTGCCACGGCGGTTTCATTTTCGCCCTCGCCGACAGCGCCTTCGCCTTTGCCTGCAACTGGACAGACGAACGCACCGTTGCCGCCCACTGCGCCATCACCTACATCCGACCCGCGCGCCTCGGCATGCGCCTCGTTGCCGAGGCGGTTGAAGTGCTGCGGCAGGGGCGGTCGGGTGTTACGGACGTGACGGTGCGCGACGAGACCGGCGCGGTGATCGCGCTCTTTCGCGGCCACTCGCGCACCATCGGCGGCAGGATCACCAAAGAGGAAGGGGAAACGTCATGAGCACGCTGAGCGCAAAGCGCGCGGGCCTCGCCCCGCGCCGCGAGGAGCTCGACCCGATCGAAATTGCAAGCCGCGACGAAATCGCAGCAACGCAGCTCTCCCGCCTCAAATGGTCGATCCGCCACGCCTATGACAATGTGCCGTACTGGCGCGCCAAGTGCGAGGCCGTGGGCGTACATCCTGACGATCTCCGCGCGCTCGAGGACCTCGCCAAGTTTCCCTTCACCACCAAGGATGATCTTCGCGCTACCTACCCGTTCGGCATGTTCGCTGTGCCGCGCGAAAAGGTGATCCGCATCCACGCTTCCTCCGGAACCACGGGCAAGCCCACGGTGGTCGGCTACACGAAGCGCGACATCGAGACCTGGGCCGAGCTGGTGGCGCGCTCCATCCGCGCCTCCGGGGGGCGGCCGGGCATGATGGTACACGTCGCTTACGGCTACGGCCTGTTCACCGGCGGGCTCGGCGCGCACTACGGGGCGGAGCGCTTGGGCTGCACCGTCGTTCCAGTGTCGGGCGGGATGACGGAGCGTCAAGTGACGCTGATCGAGGACTTCCGCCCCGACATCATCATGGTTACCCCCTCCTACATGCTCGCCATCCTCGATGAGTTCCGCCGCCAGGGAAAGGATCCTCGCACCTGTTCGTTGCGTATCGGCATTTTCGGCGCCGAGCCCTGGACCAACGCCATGCGCGCCGAGATCGAGGAGGCCTTCGACATGCACGCGGTCGACATCTATGGGCTGTCGGAAGTGATCGGGCCCGGCGTGGCCAACGAATGCGTGGAGACGAAGGACGGGCTGCACATCTGGGAGGATCATTTCTACCCGGAGATCATCGATCCTGCGACCGGCAAACTGCTGCCCGATGGCGAGAGGGGCGAGCTCGTCTTCACCTCGCTCACCAAAGAGGCGATGCCTGTCATCCGCTACCGCACGCGCGACCTCACGCGCCTTCTGCCCGGCACAGCGCGGACCATGCGGCGGATGGAGAAGATCACCGGCCGGTCGGACGACATGATCATCCTGCGCGGGGTCAATGTCTTCCCCTCGCAGGTCGAGGAGCAGGTCCTGCGCGTGGAGGGGCTCTCGCCGCACTACCGCATTGTGCTTACGCGTGAAGGTAGGCTCGATGCAATGACGGTAGAGGTCGAGGCCATGCCAGGGGCGAGGGAGTACACCGCCATGGCGACCGAACTCGCGCACCACATCAAGAGCGTGATCGGCGTTTCGGCCTCAGTGGCCATCCTGGATCCGGGCGCGATTGAACGCTCGACCGGCAAAGCTAAGCGGGTGATCGATCGCCGTCCGAAGGAGTAGAGAGGAGGTGGACCCACCCGCGCGAACAGGGTGGGGTTGCAACACAGGAGCCGAGGAGACACGCCAGCGTGGCCCGCAAGCGCGCGCACGACTACGAAGCCAAACGCGACCACCTCCTGCACACCGCGGCCGCGCTGTTCGCGCGCCATGGCTACGACCGCACCTCGCTTGCCATGATCGGCGAGGCAGCCGGCGTGTCGAAGGGGCTCGTCTACCATTACTACGCCGACAAGGATGCCGTGCTCGCCGACATCATTGGCCGGCACTTGCGCGACCTCATCGCGGTGGTCGAGGAGGCAGCACGGCGCGAGGCGCGCGATCCCGCCACCCGTCTGGCCGAGATGGCAGTCGCGCTGCTTGAGGCCTATCGCGACGCAGACGACGAGCATCGCGTGCAGGTCGCGCATCTCCGCCTCTTGCCGGAGGCTGCTCAGGAAGCCCTGAAGGCGTTGGAGCGGCGTCTCGTCGATCTCTTCGCCGCCGCTCTGGCCGAGGCCGCCCCTGCGCTTGCCGGCAATCGCCGTCTGCTCAAGCCGCTGACGATGAGCCTGTTCGGCATGCTGAACTGGGCCTTCATGTGGTTCCGCGACGACGGGCCGCTGTCGCGCGCTGACTATGCGCGGATGTGCGCGCGGATGGTGGTCGCCGGGGCGTGCGAGGCCGCGGCGCGGCAGGAGAAGGCCTTCGCCGGGGCGGGCTGACCTTCCTCCGCCTGCACAATTCGTGGCATCCCGCAGAACATGTCGGAGTTTCCCCGCTGGCTCGAGCGGCGGCTCGCCGCGTTGCACGATGGTCCGCCACGCACTGGCTCGCTGATCATCACCCTGTTCGGCGATGCGGTGGTGCCGCGCGGCGGCGTGCTCACGATCTCCACGCTGATCCAGCTGTTCGAACCGATGGGCATCGGCGGCCCGGTCGTGCGCACCGCCGTCTCGCGCCTCGTCGCGGAAGGATGGCTGGAACGGGCAGGCAAAGCGCGCGGTGTCTATCGCCTCACCGCCTCAGCGCAGGCGGAGTTTGCCCGTGCTACCGCCCGCATCTATGGCCCGCCGCCACCGGCGAGCGAGGAGATCGCGCTGACCCTCCTGCCAGATGGCGAGGGGCGCGAGGAGACGCGCGCCACGCTTGCCCACGCCGGCTGGGGCTTCGTCGCTCCCGTCGTGGCAGTGGCACCGGCCGGGCGCGAGGTCCCGCCTCACCTCGGGCTAATCGAGCTCGTCGCGCGCGTGGAACGGGCGGACGATCTCCCTCGGCTCGCGACGTCGGCCTGGCCGCTCGAGAAAGTGGCAGCCCGCTATACCGATTTCCTCGACACCTACACGGAGGCTGAGAAAAGCCTCGCCCGAACGGGACCACCGCCGCCGCTCGTCGCCGCCGTCGCCCGACTGCTGCTGATCCACGACTTTCGCCGCGCCATCCTGCGCGACCCGCTGCTGCCGCCCGCCTGGTTACCGCCCGATTGGCCGGGGCATCGCGCGCGCGTGCTCTGCGCTGGCCTCTATGCCCGCCTGCTTGGCGCGGCGGAGGCGTGGCTCGATGCGCATGGCAGCCGGGGCGAGGGGCCTCTGCCGCCGCCCGATGCCAGTCTTTCCGCGCGCTTCGCCGATCTACGCAGCGAGGCCGATATTACAAAACTTGACAGCCAGCCCGATTTTCCGTAATATCAAAACTGCCCGTTGGGAGGAGCGCGCCATGTACACCCAGGCCCTCAATCAAGCCGACACCGGGTCCAAGCTGGTCGAGGATGCCGACAAGCTCGCCCGCTTCGAGGCGAAAATCGACGCCGAAGAGAGGATCGAGCCGAACGACTGGATGCCTGAAGCCTATCGTCGCACCCTGGTGCGCCAGATCAGCCAGCATGCGCACTCTGAGATCGTCGGCATGCTGCCAGAGGGCAACTGGATCACCCGCGCGCCCACGCTCCGCCGCAAGGCCGCTCTCATTGCAAAGGTGCAGGACGAGGGGGGCCACGGGCTCTATCTGTATGCGGCGGCCGAAACGCTTGGCGTGAGCCGCGAGGAGCTGATCGACCAGCTCTTGTCCGGACGGGCGAAGTACTCATCGATCTTCAACTACCCCACGCTGACCTGGGCCGACATCGGCTGCATTGGCTGGCTGGTTGATGGGGCGGCGATCATGAACCAGATCCCGCTCTGCCGCACCTCCTACGGGCCCTACGCACGGGCAATGATTCGAATCTGCAAGGAGGAGAGCTTCCACCAGCGGCAGGGCTACGAGATCATGCTCACCCTCTGCCGCGGCAGCGCGGAACAGAAGGCGATGGCGCAGGATGCGCTCAATCGCTGGTGGTGGCCGGCTCTGATGATGTTCGGCCCGCCCGATGCGGCAAGCGTGCACACCGAGCAGTCGATGCGTTGGAAGATCAAACGCTTCACCAACGATGCGTTGCGCCAGCAGTTCGTCGACGCCACCGTGCCGCAGGCGCACTTCTTAGGCCTCACCATCCCCGACCCTGACCTCCGCTACGACGAGGCGTCCGGGCACTGGCGCTTCGGCGCCATCGACTGGGAGGAGTTCCGCCAGGTACTCGCCGGCAACGGGCCATGCAACCGCGAACGGATGGAAGCGCGCCGCCGCGCGCACGAGGAGGGGGCCTGGGTGCGCGAAGCCGCGCTTGCGCATGCGGCCAAGCGGCGCGCCAGAGCGGCGGCGAAGATCGCTGCCGAGTAGGCGAGTGAGCCAGCGCTGAGAGGCCGATAGGAGAATGGTTGGTGTTCGAGATCATCATCGCCATGATCGGTCTGATCCTGCTGCAGATGGTGCTGAGCGAGTAGGTTGCGGGATCGGACGGCCGGCCGGCCAAAAGAGCCGGCGGTGAAAGAACAGCAGGTCTGGCCGCCTGACGGAGCGGGCTGTGGGAATGAGGGAGGAGGGACAATGACGGAACCGAAGATGCCGTTGTGGGAAGTGTTCATCCGCGCGCGGTCGGGGCTCGCGCACCGCCATGTCGGGTCGGTGCACGCTGCCGATGCCGAAATGGCTCTGCAGGCCGCACGCGACACCTACACGCGCCGCGGCGAAGCCCTCTCCATCTGGGTGGTGCCCTCGGCCGCCATCACCGCCTCCGACCCGGCCGACAAGGACTCCCTCTTCGAACCCACAGCCTCCAAGCCCTACCGGCACCCGACCTTCTACGACATCCCGTCCGAAGTCGGGCACATGTGAGCGGAAAAACGCATCATGACCACCATCGCGATCACCGAAACGCCGCTCGTCCTCTCCCTCCTCCGCCTCGCCGATACCGCGCTTGTCCATTCGCACCGCCTTTCCGAGTGGTGCGGCCATGCCCCGATGATCGAGGAGGACCTGGCCCTTGCTAACCTCGCCCTCGATCTCCTCGGCCAGGCGCGCGCGCTTTACACCTACGCCGCCGAGGTCGAGGGGGCAGGGCGGACCGAGGACGATCTCGCCTACCTGCGCGACGCGCCGCAATATCGTAACGTTCTGATGGCGGAACTGCCGCGTGGGGATTTCGCCTTCACCATCCTGCGCGGCTTTCTCCTCTCGGCCTGGGCCCATCCGTTCTGGCAGGCCGCAACGCGCTCAACCGACGCGCAACTCGCCGCCATCGCCGCCAAGGCGGAGAAGGAAGCCGCCTACCACGTTCGTCATACCGGCGAGTGGACGATCCGGCTCGGCGACGGCACCGATGAAAGTCGCCGGCGCATGCTGGCTGCGCTCGAGGCGCTCTGGCCCTACAGCGGCGAACTGTTCGAGGCGGATGCGGCCGATCGGGCGATGATCGCGGCCGGCGTGCTGCCCGACCCGGCGACGATCCGCCCCGCCTGGGAGGCGACGGTGACGCGCGTGTTCGACGAAGCCCTCCTGCCGCGCCCCGCCGATGGCTGGATGCACACGGGTGGGCGGTCAGGCCGGCACACCGAGCACCTGGGCCACATGCTGGCGGTGATGCAGCATCTGCAGCGCGCCTATCCGGGCTGCAGCTGGTGAGGCTGCGGCGGCGCGAGGCAGGGAGGGAATGATGGAAACGATCACGGAACGGAGCGGTCCAGCAACGCATGGCGCCGACCCCGTAGGCCTGGTCGAGGCCGCCCGTGCCGCCGCCGCCAAAGTCGTCGACCCGGAGATCCCCACCATCTCCATCGCCGATCTCGGCGTGCTGCGCGACGTCCGCCTCGGTGCGGACGGTGTCGTCGAGATCGACATCACGCCCACCTACTCGGGCTGCCCCGCGATGCGGATGATCGCGCTCGAGGTGGAGGCGGCGGTGGAGAGCGCAGGCTGCGGGCGGCCGCGGGTGAACCTCGTGCTCTCCCCCGCCTGGACGACGGACTGGATCACGCAGGCGGGGCGAGACGCGTTGCTCGAAGCCGGCATCGCGCCGCCGCCCCCGGCCTCCTCCCGCCGCGCGCTGTTCGCCGAGGAGGCGCCCGTCGCCTGCCCGAATTGCGGGTCGCGCGACACGACTCTCATCTCCGAGTTCGGCTCCACCGCCTGCAAGGCGCTGCGACGCTGCCTCGCCTGCGGTGAGCCCTTCCACGCCTTCAAGTGCCTCTGAGCAGGCATGACAGTCGCCGGCAGCAGACGAAACGGAACGAGGGGGAAACGACAACCATGAACGCCATGACCACGGCGACACGCTTCCGCCCGCTCACCATCGCGCGCATCGAGCGGCTCACCCCCGATGCCGTGGCGCTCACTCTCGTTCCACCTCCCGGCGGAGAGGAGGCGTTCCGCTTCCTTCCCGGCCAGTACCTAACCTTGCGGCGCAAGATCGGGGGAGAGGAGGTGCGCCGGTCCTACTCCATCTGCGCCGGACTCGATGAGGGCGTTCTGCGGGTCGGCATCAAGCGCGTGCCGGGCGGACGGTTCTCCACCTGGGCGGTGGACGAGGCGCGGGAGGGCGATGTGATCGAGGCCGCCCCACCGGAAGGCCGGTTCGTCCTTCGCCCCGACGCGGCCGCCGCCCGCACCGTGGTCGGCATCGCGGCCGGGTCGGGCATCACCCCCATCCTCTCCATCGCGCAGACGCTCCTTTCGCGCGAACCCGCCTCCCGCTTCGTGCTTCTGTTTGGCAACCGCACCAGCGCCGACATCATGTTCCGCGAGGCGATCGAGGATTTGAAGGACCGCCATCTCGCGCGCTTCACCGTTGTGCATGTCCTGTCGCGCGAAGCCTGCGAACTCGCCTCGTTGCACGGGCGGCTCGATCGCGACCGCATCGCCGCCCTGCTGCCGGGGCTCGTGGGCCCCGATGAGATCGACTCTGCCTATCTCTGCGGCCCCCCGGGCCTGCCGGAGGCGGCAGAGGAGGCGCTCGCCGCACTCGGTGTCGCGCGCGAGCGAATCCATGTCGAACGCTTCACCCCAGCAGACGGTGCTGCGCCTGCGCCGCGGCCCGCACCCGTCACCGCCGCGATGCCCGTCATCGCCCGCCTCACCGTCACGGTCGACGGCACGACGCGGGAGGTGCCGATGGCGGAGGGCGAGACGGTGCTCGAGGCCGTGCTGCGGGCGGGCATCGATGCGCCCTGGTCCTGCCGCGGCGGCATGTGCTGCTCCTGCCGCGCCCGGCTCACCGAGGGCGAGGTGGCGATGGACCGCAACTGGTCTCTGCAGCCCTGGGAACTGGAAGCGGGCTTCGTTCTCACCTGCCAGAGCCGGCCGAAGACGGATCGTCTCGCCATCGATTACGACGCCACCTGAGCGTCTGCCGAGACCGCGGCGAGACCATCGGAGCGGTGCAACCAAAGGATCACTCTCGCGTCAAGCGTGTGCAATCGAGCCTCGCTAAGCGTGCAGGATGCGCCTTTGCCGCGAAGGCGCCTGTGCAGAACGCGAGGAGACATCGATGCGCCGTTCCCTCTTTGCCGCCGTATTGGTCGCGGGCAGCGCGCTCGCGGGCGGGGCTCTTGCCAATGAGAGAAAGCCCGCCGTGCTCGCCGGCCACGCCATCATCCCGGCGCTGAGCATGCTCGCCCCCCCGGCGGATGCGCCGCGCGGGGCCTGGATCTCGGGCAAGTTCACCGGGCCCGGCAACCTCCGCAACGACCGGCCGATGAGCGTGATGGGCACCACGGGCGCCACGCACGGCAACCGCGAGACCGGCATCCGCCTGCCTTTCCTCGGCCAGCCGCTGCAGGGGTTCTCTGGCTTTGCGATGAACCGCGCCGCGGACGGTTCGATCTACGCGTTGATCGACAACGGGTTCGGCAACAAGCGCAACTCGCCCGATGCGCTGCTTTACTTCACCCGCCTCGCGCCGAACTGGCAGCAGGGCACGGTGGAGGTACGCGAGGTCGTGTGGCTGCGCGACCCGGACAAGCGCATTCCATTTCGTATTGTGAACGAGGACACCGAAGCGCGCTACCTCACGGGCAGCGACTTCGACCCCGAGTCGATCCAGGTGGTCGGCGACACGGTCTGGATCGGCGACGAGTTCGGGCCCTATCTGATCTCCGCCACCCTCGATGGGCGAGTCCTTGGCGTCTTTCCCACTCTGCGCGGCGGGCGAGAGATCCGCAGCCCCGACCATCCTGGCTTGGTCATCCCCGCCCAGGCAGGGCGCGAGTGGGTGGTGCCGCGTTCCGCCGGCTTCGAGGGCTTGGCACTGCATCCGGAGACCGGCATGCTGTGGGCGATGATCGAGCGGCCTCTGCTTGCCGAGAACGGTCAGCCCGAGGGCAACTTCGTCCCGGTGCTGGAGTTCGACCCCAAGGCCGGCCGCTGGACCGGGCGCGAGTTCAAGTATCGCCTCGACGAAGGCGCGACCGCGATCGGCGACTTCAACTTTATCGACAACCGCCGCGCGCTTGTCATCGAGCGCGACAATGGCGAGGGTGACCCTTCGCTCGGCTGCGAAAACCCGCGCGAGCCTCGCCGCGACTGTTTCCCGCTTCCCGCGCGCTTCAAGCGCGTCGTGCTGATCGACACCGGCAGCGTCGATGCCGAGGGCTTCGTGCGCAAGGTGGCGCACATCGACCTGATGGACATCGCCGACCCGGAGGGGCTCGCGCGTCTGCCGACCGCGGCGAAGCGCGACCTGCGCGGCAAGTTCACTTTTCCCTTCTTCACCATCGAAAATGTGATGAAGGTGGACGACCAGCACATCCTGGTTGCGGTGGACAACAATTTGCCGTTCTCGTCGGGGCGGGCGCTCGATCGCGCCGCCGACAACGAGTTCATCCTGCTGCGCGTGCCGGAACTGCTCGCCGCGCGCTGAGCCGCCACACCGGTTGTCACCGCGCCACTGCTCGGCCCCGGGTGGGCTTGCTCTGCCCGGGGCCCTTTTCTCCGCCCTCAGCGCCGGCAGGAGACGAACCGTCGGTCGGCGGCGAGGTTGGTCACCACCCCTTCGCGCTCGATCGCAACCGGAACGAGATCTCTTGGCACGCGGCGATAGCGCACGACGTCGCCGGCGCGGATCGGTCCATCCATCGGGTCGGCGGAGCGGATCTCGAAGCGGATCTGATCGCCGCGGAGCTGCAGGCGGGTTTCGGCGTACGCGAGGCGGCGACTGCCCTTCCGCCATTCCAGGCCGCGCTCGCCGATGATGTGGCGGAGCGCGTTCTCATCGCGGGCGGGATCTGCCGACGAGATGCCGCGCAGGTCCGACAGCGCTTGCGCGGCAAGCACGGGCGGAAACGCCAACAGGGCGAGCAGGACGGGTGCCGCAAGGCGAAGGCTCTGGACCATCGTGGCTCCTCAGCCGTGCGGGCGAGCTGGCGGTGCACGGCCTTCGACACTCCACGGTTTTGCGCCTCAGGGCATGGTGGCGATGCGCAGAGCGTTCGTTGTGCCCGAGGTGCCGAAGGGCATGCCGGCGATGACCACGATCTCCTCGCCCGTCTGCGCGAAACCCTCCTGAGCGGCGATGCGCACCGACTTCGCCACCGCCTCGCTCATCGAGTGGGCATCGGCGGTGACGATCGGATACACACCCCACACAAGGCAAAGCCGCCGCGCCGTGTCCTCGCGCGGGGTGAGGCCGAGGATTGGTGCCTCGGGCCGCTCGCGGCTCATGCGCAGCGCGGAGGCACCGGACATGGTGAAGGTGGCGATGGCGCGCGCGCCGATGGTGTGCGCGACCTGGCGGGCGGCGGCGACGATCGCATCGGCCGAACGACGCTCGGGGGGCGCCCGCGTGGCCTCGACGATTTCGCGGAAGGTGGGATCGGCTTCGACGCGGGCGATGATGCGGTCCATCATCGCCACCGCCTCGCGCGGATAGGCGCCGGCGGCACTCTCGGCAGACAGCATCACCGCATCTGCGCCATCGAACACGGCGGTGGCGACGTCCGAAGCCTCGGCCCGGGTCGGCGTGGGGGCGGCGATCATGCTCTCCAGCATCTGCGTCGCCACCACCACCGGCCTGCCCGCGCGCCGGCAGGCCTTCACCACACGCTTTTGCACGAGCGGAACGTTCTCGGGAGGCAACTCCACACCAAGGTCACCGCGCGCCACCATCACGCAATCCGAGCGGGCCACGATCTCGTCGAGCTGCTCCAGCGCCGAGGGCTTCTCGAGCTTGCTCATCACCCAGGCGCGGCCATCGATCAAGGCACGCGCCTCGGCCACATCCTCGGGCCTCTGCACGAAAGACAGCGCGATGATCTCCACCCCGCGTTGCAGCGCGAAGTCGAGATCGCGTCGGTCCTTCTCGGTCAGCGCCGGAATGGGCAGGGTCACGTCCGGCACGTTGACACCCTTGCGGTCGCTGACCGGGCCTGCCACCACCACCTCGCATTCGAGATGGTCTGGCCGCACCTTGGCCACCCGAAGCTTCACCTTGCCGTCGTCGATCAGCAGGGTGGAGCCGATGCGCGCAGCGTGGATGATCTCGGGGTGAGGGAGCTGCACCCGGCGTGTGTCGCCTGGCACCGGCGAGAGATCGAGGCGGAACACCTGGCCCTGCTGCAGCTGCACCTTGCCGCCGCGAAAGACTCCGAGGCGAAGCTTAGGCCCCTGCAGGTCGGCCAGCACCGCGATCTGCCGCCCCGCCCGCTTCTCGAGCGCACGGATCGCGTCCAGTCGGGCGGCGTGGTCGTCGTGCGAGCCGTGGCTGAAGTTGAGGCGAAACACGTCCGCCCCAGCGTGCCACAGAGCGGCGATCATCTCCGGGCTCGACGAGGCGGGGCCGAGGGTGGCGACGATCTTGGTGCGGCGATGGCGCCTAAGCGCAGGTCTCTCGCGCAGCGGGGCAGGGGATGAGGGAGGCGGTGTCACGGGCTGCTCACGCGATGAGGATGGCGCGGATGTCGTTCACATTGGTGCGGGTGGGGCCGGTGACGACGAGATCACCGAGCCTTGCGAAGAACGTTCCGGCATCGTTGGCCGCAAGCATCGCGCGGGGATCAAGCCCCAGCGCGCGGGCGCGCGCGAGCGTGTCGGGACCGACCATCGCGCCGGCGGCATCCAGGTTACCGTCCTTGCCGTCGCTGTCGGCGGCGATCGCCCAAATCCCCTCTCCCCCGGCGAGGGAGAGGGCGAGCCCCAGCAGGAACGTCGTGTTGCGACCGCCCCGGCCCGCGGACCCCTTCAAAGTTACGGTGGTCTCGCCCCCTGAGAGGAGGACGCAGGGTGGCGCCGCTGGCGTAGCATGTTCGCGCACGCTGCGCGCAATCCCTGCCATGGCGGTTCCCACCACCGCCGCCTCGCCTTCGATGGCATCGCCGAGAATGAGCGGGATAAGGCCGTGTTCGCGGGCCACCCCGGCCGCCGCCTCGAGGCTTGCGAAAGGGGTGGCGAGGAGGCGGAACTCGGCTGTGGCAAGCCGTGGATCTCCGGGCTTCGGCGTCTCGTCCTCGGCGCGGTCGAGATGGGCGGCGACCGCAGGCGGCACGGCGAGGCGGTAGCGGGCGAGGATGGCGCGCGCCTCGGCGAAGCTGGTGGGGTCGGGCACGGTGGGGCCGGAGGCGATGACCTCGGGGTCGTCGCCCGGCACGTCGCTGATCGCGATTGTCACCACGCGCGCCGGGTGTGCGGCGGCGGCGAGGCGCCCGCCCTTGATCGCCGAGAGGTGTTTGCGCACGCAGTTCATCTCGTGGATGGTGGCGCCAGAGGCGAGCAGGGCGCGGGTGACGGCCTGCTTGTCCGCAAGCGTGAGCCCGGGTGCCGGCAGGGCCATCAAGGCCGACCCGCCGCCTGAGAT